>NZ_LUFI01000035.1:0-67082 GCF_005281675.1 Sphingobium sp. MP9-4
GGGCTCCGCCCTCCCTACGCCGCGCGCTGCGCAAGGCGCGTTCCTCGACCTTCCTGCCATCCTTGAAAAGGGGTCCCTTTTGCGCGCCGATCGGGGGTCCCGTTTGCACGCCGATTGACAGTATTGTCGAGAACAGTCTGCCCCTCGTCAGTGTAGGTGCGGATCAAATATTCCATCAGCGCGACGGGCTTTTGGGTGGGATGCAGGCCACGTTCATGATTGAACTTCAATATTGAAGTCGGATGACGCTCCCCACTGCTGACGGATTCAGTTTGCGTATGATGGCCGTAATTCGAAGTTCGCTTCCCAGTTTGCGTTCGATAGGGCTTATGCCCCTGCGTTTTCTGCGGGTTGTAAGTCGGCAAACGCCGGTAGAATACCATGATGTCCTCGTGGGAACGCAGCGGCATGCGGTTCGCATTGAGGAAGCCGGTTGGCATCGTTTTCTGCCACACGAGCGAATAACGAAACATCGAAGGATTGCTGGCCACAAGAGAAGAGGAAAAAGGCTGCTGAGACGTGAGAACGATCGCAGCATTCTCTTTTGCAATCCGCCGATAATGGTCCCACAATGGCTCCAGCGGAATGATTTCATCCCATGAATTTCGGGTAACAGCATAGGGCAAATCCGCGAGGATCATATCGACAGATTGATCAGCAATATCGGTCATTAGGTCGAGGCAATCTCCCAGCCTCAGGTCAAAGTTCATCCGATATTTAGCGTCACCGGTTTGCGGTGACTTGGGTCAGGACAGATATAGCGCCGCCTCCGCTGCCCGCCGCTTGATCAAGCCCCGCAGCACTTTGCCGCCGCCAAATTTCCACTTCGCGAATTCACGCGCCGCACCCGCATATTCGGCTGCCAAATGCCTTTTAAGCAGCGTAGATTTCGCCAGTGCGTCGATACCGAGATTGTAAGCAAAACTGACAAGCGCCCCCCGTTGGTTCGCCGTCGTCCTCGCCTTCCCTAGCAGCGTGAGAACAGCCGTTTCGAATGCGTCATATTCCTCGATCAGCCATGCATCGGCCTGCTTCTGCGTGCAGGTGTCACCGGCTTTGACTTTGGTCGTGCGCCCCCAACCTATGGTCCAGATGCCCGCTGGGCATCGGTAAGCCCTGAGTTTGCAGCCCTCGAACTGCTTAATCGTGGATAGCCCAGCGCGGGCATTTACATGTGGTTCATTCTAATAATTAGCCCATCGTCAGAAAATGATCAGAAAACAGATCACTTTTTGATCATTCGGCCAAAATCTGCCCTATCGTCAAAACTTGACATGATCCCTCATCAGTTTTTGACGAACGTGGCAGCCACGTTGCATCGATGCGCGATTTGAGACGATCCAACTGGTCAGATGACGCGCCAAAGATGACGAGCATGATACCAAATGGCGTCTGCTCTCGACGCGAGTCCGGCGTGATAAACTTGATCCGGCCACGCAACAGGGCAACGTCGGCCTCTACAGTAATGACATCGTGGAAGAACCGAGACTCGGTGCGCGCAGGCACCAACATTATCACCGTTTTCGCGTTACGCCTCTGCACCTCATCGTGCGCCTTTCGGACCCATTTTAGCTGGGATGAAAACGGGGGATTGCACCAGACCGTTTCAGCCATCCATGGCAGCGCCAGACCGTCTTCCCCGCGCTCATCGAACAGGAACATCCGGTCGCACTGGACAAACGCATCCGGGTGCCCCGCCACGTCGAGACCAATGCGGCCAAACGCATAATAAATATGATCGAGGAACTCAGAAGGTGTGAAACGACTGTCACGGCCGTGCGTCCGGGCAACAGACCAGTGGGACCGGACAGGCGCGCGGCGGCGAACATTGCGACCGATCGCCGCCATCAATTTAAGCAAACTTGCGATCGTTCCCTGCCCAGCTTCCAAAGCCGCGACCGTATGCCAAGCCAGTCCTGCTTTCGCGGCTGTATCTTTGACGGTCAGGCCAAGCGCTATCCGACGATTGCGCAATTGGGCTGGGAAATTGTGGCCATGAGAAAGGCCCGCGACATGATAGTCGACCGCCGCCATGATCAGGATGAGGTTTTCCACGCGGCCACGTCCGGCCTCTATGCGGACGATATTCTGCTCAGGAATGCCGATAAGCTGGGCAAGCGCGCGGCGGGATAGACCTTTGTTTTCGCGGGCTTCACGGATTTCATCGAGCATGATGCGCGATATGAGCGGCCAGAGGATTAATCAATCACCGTCAGATAGCCAATCCATTTGCGGCCGCCCATCATGATTGGGCAGGAAGACGAACCACGCATAGTCCCAGACATTCGATTTGATCCTATCGCCGCTGTCCACTTCCCACTGCGGCCGCTTCGGCAGATTGAGAACGTGCGCCAACCCCGCCGTCCGAAGCCACTTCGATCGCTTTTGAGTCGATTGCCATCCGATGGATTGAAGTATGCAGATGGGGCCGCTGACATGCATTTTCGCCCGTTCGACGAACTCCTGCGCGCGGGTGAAAGGCGGATTGGTGATGAGGAAGTCACTTCGCGGCGGATCGTCCATCGTGAGATAATCGGCCACGGTGACCTGCCCAATGTCGGCCAGCTTCGCCGCCTCTTCATCGCGGATGTCATTGGCCCAATGCGGCCCCATATTTCCCCGCGAAATGATTTCCCGGAGCATCCTGCCATCACCAGCCGATGGGTCGCAGCCTCGACCCACGAACCATTCCGGCCGATAGTCCAACAGGGGCAGATAGGCGTAGGCTGGGGTGCGAAACACTTCGTATTGTTCGCTGCGCGCGCGGATCGTTTTGGCCGCCTTAGCGCCCTTTTTAGCGCGCTCCCGTGGCGGCTGCGGTGCCTCCTCCCCCATCCGCGCCAACGCCCTCAACACCGTATTATGCGTCACAGGGCCGCCACGCGCCGCACGATGACCAGCCGAGTTGAGTGCTCGTACAATGTCGCGGATCGGCGCGCCGTGCATGTTGAAAATGACTTCTAGCAGTGGGCGGGATCGCTCGTGCGCATCCGCGGTGCGACGCATCTGGCTCTCGATGATGCCGGGTCTGAATTTTGGCTTTGGACTAAACGAATTAGGCATCGCAGGCGCACTAAACGAACGGAATTGGTTGGCAAGGTCGAGCAATTCCCCCCCATATCTCATCATCCCAATCAGGCGGCTCGACCAACCAGTAAATTTGGCAATGCCGTAGCTCGTTGTTTGCACGGCAGAAATCTGCCGGTATCGGTGCGGGCAGATCGGGGGACAAATGGCGAAACTGACCAAAACTCAAAAGCACGTTTATGTGGAGAATGACGGCGAATATCGTGCCACCTATTTTGGCACACCCAAGGTATTTTGGTTCATTGCCGATCAACTTAATGTCCGGGCGTCGACTGAAGCGCGGCACAACCTTGATTATAAAAATGATCCTTGGGACCAATTTGCGCCGAATGGCGAAGCTTTCCGTCCCCTTGGACAACGTGCGCCGTTGGCATTTCACGTTAATACCGCAATGCGCCGTTCCATTTCCGCCACCTTGCAGCCGGATAAATACGTCAGCTTCGCGAAAATTAGCGAAGCGGGCCTGACGCCCCACGAAGGCTCTATCCGCCTCCACATCAAAGGAACCGACGACGAAACGACAGAACAGCCTCACGGCAGTGTCTGGCTAGCCCCAGCAGCCGAGGGCTTGGGAGAGGAAGAGATATACGTTAGTCTCGTTCTGGAAGAAACGAACCTCGACGCCATCTGCCGAGAACTCGCTGATAGACCCGCATCTATTCTCCGCGCTTGCGTCAAATTCGCGGCATATCAGGAAGACATGGACCGCAAATATGGCGGTGGAGGGGGCATATTCGGAGTGGAGGAGGATGCGGACATACCCATCATCGAAGCCACTCTTGAAGTAGTTGATGATTGGCGGAATCCGGCCGTTGCCACTAAAGCCGACCTACCTGCGGTGGTGGGCCCTGAGCAGCCACGAAATGATCAGCCCAATTTCACTGAACTGGTTAAAAGGATGAACTTCGCAGTTGCCCTTCTTGCCATCCTGATTTTGGTCGCCATCCTGAAATAGGACCGCATTGCATTGAGTTCCGCCACATAGACTTGACGTGACGCTAAGCCCCTGCTTCACCCAGCAAACTCATAGAACGGTCGGAAATTCTGTGGGAACGGGGGGGAATTACATGCGTGAATTTATCGCCTTATTGTTCATGCTTGCATTTTTCGCAGGAGCGTGGGGCATCATCAAGCCTTACAAGGGGCTATCGAGAAAGAAGTTCGTCCTAATCACGATTTGCTGCTTCATCGCGATCGGTATAATTGCCCCATCGCCAACTCCGGAACAGCAAGCAAAAAGGGACGCGGAAGCAAAGGCCGCGCAGATCGCCGAAGTCGAGGCTGGGCAAAACGAAATCCTCGCGAAAGCCAAAGCTGGCATGGAAAGCGTGACGAAATATACCAAGGACGATTTCGAAGACACCTACGCCAAGGTTGGGGCTGGCGCGTTCAAGCGGCTGAACGAGCTTGAGCCCGGCGCGATATATGCGGCCGCCGAAAGCAAAAATTGCGATGCAGTTTCGGTCGGGGCGGTTTCGCTCAAAATGAGCCGCAAGGATAAGCCTATGTGGTTTGTCGATTGTTCAAACGGTAATCGCTTCATGATTGATACCGCGCAGGCGGAAGCCGCCATGCAACGATTCAAGGATAAAAAGCTGGTCGCGACCGACCTCGAACAGTCATGCACCGACAAGACCGTCTCGATGTGCAGCGCATCAAAGGCCCAGAAATCGGCCAAAGAGGTTGAGGTTGTCACCTTCTGCGACATGACAGTCCAGAAAGCCCTCGTCGGCGATAGCAGCATGGACTGGGGCTGGGATTATGGCTTCGGCGACGATGATACGATCCGTGTTGCCCGCGACTTCAAGGCCGAGAACGCATTTGGGGCGAAGCTGAAGCATCGCTATTTTTGCGATTTCAATGCGGCGACCCAGCGGATTGAGAAGTTGGTAATCGAAGGGCCGTTCGGATCGCAAAAGATCATCTGAAGCGTAGGAACCCGTCACATGTGACGGGTTCTTCATCTAACCCGTCACACCAAAACCCACGGTTTTCTGCGGTTTTTCGCGCCGTGTGACGGGTGTGATGGGTATGACTGGCTTTTTCCATTCCTCCGGCTGTTTTTATTTTATCTAATTTATCTGAACGAACGAAAAGTACCCATCACACCCGTCACACCCGTCACAATGGCGGTTTTCTGCGGGTTTCAGGTGTGACGGGTTGGCAAAAGTGTGACGGGTATACCCGTCACATATAGCGGGCTGACATCGTTTTCCGCAGCGCCGCCAGCGCGCGGGCATCATCATCGAGAACCTGCCCCAGCGCCCAATCCATCGCACGCGCAGCTTCCCGCGCTAGGTCAGACTTTCGCTTTCCACCTAACACGGCGTCCATATTGGCAGCCAACCGCTCCATATCCCACGCCGTCACCGCAATATTCTTGCGGATCGCCCGCGCTGAACACGCGCACAAAAAGCGCCATAGCCTGCCGCCCTTTGGTGCCATCAACGCCTTTTCCACCGCTCCCGCTGGTATGATTGGTGACGTCTCAAGGCAGGCCAAATCCCCCTCGACCAACATCTTATCGGCCATTCTCGCTCGCGCGGAAGCGACATCCACTGAAGTCGCCGCGACCTTGACCGGCGCAGGCGGCACCAACGCGAACACAGCATCGACATCGAGCGGCCGCCGCTCTGGTGACGCGATAAAACGATTGTCGGCCCCTATCCATTTTCGTGGCTCGAAGAACAGGCGTGCGATATCCTTGGTCTGCTGGTCAACCTTTCCACGCAGCCATTCATTGCAGCCGATCCAGAACGTGGCCCATTCCAACGGCCCCACGCGTTCGGAGAGCGGCATCAACAACCGCATGCATTCGCGGCCTACACGGCTGCTGGCGGTCGTGTAGATGACATATGTGACACCTTCGCCATCCAGCCATTCGGCCAGACCATCGACCGTCCACGCGTCTGGATCAGTGCCATCTTTGTTGTCGATATCCAGCCCGACCCAGTCAGCGCCGAGGGCGAAGTCATTTCCACGATTTCGCCCCTCCTCGAACTCGGCCATCGATATCGCGTAGGTACGAACTTTGTCCGCTGGGTCGGTCTCAACTTTTGAAGCCGTCCGCAACATATCAACGAATTCGCCCCAACCGCATCGCGCTCGATAGGGGCGAAAGCCGGGGACGATTTCCCCAGCCTTCTCGCCCTTGGTCACCATATGAGTACCAAACATCGAAACGATCACTTAACGGCCCTCAAAGCGCTGGGGCCGCGCAGAACATAGACAGCGCCTTTGCGATCCTTTTCCTTGGTCAGCTTGGCATCCTCGCCCGCGTTGCGGAGCAGGCGACCCAGTTCGATGGAGAACTGGTCCAACGTCTTCGACACTGGATCGCGGTCGCCGGTCACGGCACGACGGTGGCTCAGATAATCATCGTAGAGGTCTTTGATCCGCAGTTTTTCGCCAGCTTGGATGGTCCCAGCGCTATATTCGCCGAGATTGTCGATCCAATCTTCGACCGGCGAACGATAGCGTGAGGCGGCCTGTATCTGCGCCACTTCTGAGCGGTACTCCTCAAGCGGATCGGCATCCGTATGCTTGACTGACTGCCATGCGGCCGACCAGTCCAGCTTTTGAAGATAGCCCTCAGGTGGTCGCTTGAACCTCAGGCCGAAAAACCGCCGCGCGCCTGTTTCGTCGCGGATATTTTCCTCCACTTCCTTGTTGGATGCGCCAATCAGAGTGGCACATTGGCGGACCTGCTGGGCACCGTTGGTTCGCATGGGACGGCGATCCAGCGTGTCCGCCGTGATGACATGCTTGACAGCTTCCACGTCGGAGCGACTGGCATATGACATCTCGTCCAGAAACAGGATCGAAGATGACCAAAGCTCTATGTTGCGGTCGTCGGTCAGTGCTTTGAAATCGGTCTGGCGCGTGAGTTCGCGCAGCGGGCTGATCAGTTGGTCTATGAAGTAGCTTTTGCCTTCGCCCTGCGGCCCGACCAAAATCGGCATAAGGTGCCACCCCACCTTGGCCCCGTTCATTTTGGAAACGACCTGATGGACAAACTTTTTCAAAACCGCTGCGACCAGTTCGGGCGACATATCTGCAGTGTGAAAACAGTTCCGCGCGACATCGATCCAGTCGAAATCGGCGAGCGGAGCGATAGATTGCCTTATCGCCGAAAAACGCGCGTTTTTGGCCTGCTCAAACCATTTGTCGGCCGCATCGTTGATCGCATCGCGACTGAGGTCTAGCCGCAGGCTGTCGGCAGTGATGCGCGCATCACGCGCGAGACTGGTGATCAGCATGCTAGTGCGTGCGCCCGCGTCCAAATCGATCGCGGTCAGCAGGCCGTTATATGTTACGCGCGCCTGCCGCAGGTGGACCAGCAACTCCACCAGCCCAACCGCATTGTCAGGATAGCGACCCAACGACTCAATCACACCTGCGCGGTGCTGCGCCTTGGCTACGTCCCGATCGCGGATCAGTTCGCGCCCCTTGGCCTTCGCCCACCGCAGGAAGGGCTTGTTTGTGGTCTCATATTCCTCGCCCCACTGGAGCGGCAGCAGCACTTCATGGGCGGACGGCTTGTCGTCAGCGTCGATGCGCTTTTCCAGCGCCTGCTTATGTTTATCGATAACCTCAACGTAATTCATAAATCTCCCAAAACAGATAAAAAATAACCAGCCCGGTGGTGGTCGGGCTGGCTATCGTTTTGGAATATTCTTTGAGGTGATAATTGGACTTTAGATTACTCACCAATCCGTTGTCCATATTATTTATCAAATATCGCTTCAAACTTTACCAAGTCCGCCACCACAGCGTTCTTGATATTATTTATACGGAAACATGTTTTCCGATGTCCATAAACTTATGAACGCCATTTCCAACATTGAGGATAAATACTTTCGGAATATATTTGAGGTGACTATCATGAATACCCCTGCTTCCCGCCGCCGTACAGGCTGGGATATGACTTCCGATGAACTCAATGAGGCAATCGCCAATCTGCCACGCTTCCGGCGCACCGATGACCTTTATGGAGCGCACCTGTCGCGTGTCCGCTGGGCGCGCCGCGATCCCAATGCGCCGGTCATGACGTTGGCCGAGGTCAAGGCGTCGCTTGGCATGAAGTGATTTCGCGCCCGGCCGCTTCCCAACACTTCATCGATAAATATCTGTGATCAAATGGGTGGGGCCATCGTTCGACATGACGATGGCCCCGTTTCGTTGAGTGCATAATCGGAAGTGACTTCCAACCTTGCCCGGAAACATTTCCAAATCTGGAAGTCACTTCCGATCGCGCGGCAACTGCAAACACATAGATCGGAAGTCACTTCCAACGTCAAAAACAGCCCCAAATCATTCTCGAATCACCCCCTTGACCGCACCTGCGATTCGTGCCGCTTTCGGCTTGAAACTTGGAAGTCACTTCCGAAAAAATGAAGTTGAAATCTGGACGATTGACCTAATCCGCATTTTATCGCGTATTTTCAACAGATTGAGGAGATCGACATTTCACAATTGGTGGTAAGATTTGGATTGAAGTAATTTCCCCGCCGGCCTATAAAGAGAAATATTGGGAGCATTCTCGCCTAGTGTTGACTAGGCTTGAGCAGCTGTTATTATTCGGCTCACCAGATGAGCACGGATCACACATGACTTACACCCGCCTACAAGCCGCCCAGCGCCTTTCATCAGCCCCGCGACGTTTGATCGTCGCCGGCGTGAAGGCGTCATCCCTGCCCCTCTAGAAAGCATCCGCACGACCCCGATGGTCTGGGACAAGGATGCGATCGACCGGCTGGTCACAGCCTAACCACCACCTGACAATTTGAAACCTATCCGGGGGCGCAATGCGCTTCCGAAGACGGGAAAACTATATCGAGAGAGAGTTTCACATGATTGCGAACACCGCCACCACTACCAACGACGACACCTTCCGCTTCTTCGCCCCTCGCGTCACAGTCACCGCTGGTCAACTTTCGGTGATACGGGCTTTGGCTATCGCGAGCCTGTGCGGGTTCGGTTCCGTCGAAATGAACGAACTGACCGATGTGTTCGATTTGGATTGGGACGACGTTCTGGACGCGCGCGATTACCAGAACGAAGAATTCGTCGGCCTTGATCTTTACCGTGATGAAAAGGGTAACGACGTCGACGCGCTTGTTCTGGAGGAACCGGGCCATCTTTATTTGAAGGCGTGCGGCATGTGGGCCGAAATCATCGAAGCCGCCGAAGTGCTGAAGCCAATGCTTCCACTCTGATCTGAACTTGATTTTGACGGCACCCGACAGCGGATGCCTACGACAACTAAAATCTAAAATTGGAGGGCACCCCGGCAGCGGGTGCCTATGCCGTCCGGGACCACACTGCGGTTCTGGAGACGGGAGAACTTTGAATAAAGGAAATGAGAATGAATAACGAAACCGCAGAAATCACCATCACGGACGATTTTGGTGCCGATCTGGCATTCGCTGGTCTGGAACTGGGCGACTTCTATCATGAACAGAATGGCTACGGACGTTGGGTTACCGTCTACCAGACCGCTGCGGGTCAATACGCTGCGGCCCTGTATTCCGACCGTTACAACGAAGATATCCAGCGACGTGCTGTTTCGGCTGCCACCGCCAACGAACTGGCTGACGCCATCCTCGACATCGACCATCGCTTTCTGACTGCAATCAAGCGGGCATTCAAAGATGCCGAACTGGTTTGGGCCAAGCGCGTCGACTGATGATCCGGGGAGGCCCTGACCTCCCCCACCATTCCCGAAAAACTTTAACGACACCGTCCGGGGAGCGGCGCGACCCGGCATCGGCACCTTTGCGCCCAACTGAAAAGGAAATACCTATGAACATCGACCCACGCCTCACCTTCGATGACATCATCAATTACGCGCGTTGCGGAGCAATGGCTTCACACATTGGCCATCACATGGTGGCCGGAACGCCCCACCCGTCCGCTGACGACCGCCTCACCAAGTTGCGTGATGCTATGGCCAATCTGGTCATCGAACAATCTCGCAACCAGAGTAACGCCGCCGAAGCCTTCGCCGACGTCGAACGTCTCCGCGAGAATTGCACGGCCGATCGTGCCGCCGCCGCTAAACTCAATATTTTGGCTGTCTGCTGATCCGATCAAACAGGGGGACCATCGTGAACAAGCATCAGCCCGACCATGCCAACCAGCCCGCCAACGACAATGTGATCGCATTTCCCGCGTCGCGCCGTGTGCGCCCTGTCGAGGAACCGCGTTTCGAGGTTTCGGGCTTTTGGTGGACCGCGTCAGAATGGGCGGAATATGAGGCCCATGTCCGAGAGAGCTTCGGGATTTGAAGTGGACGATCCGATCATGCTGAAAGGGTTCGGTCTCCCAGCGAATAACCGGATCGCCCATCCAACCTTTACAACGACCTTCACCGGCCGTCGACACAAAAAGGCCCGGTCGGGCCGGGCCTAGGGGAGAAGCATCGTGATTTTCAGAGCAGCCCAATCCTACGTCTTTGCATTTCCTTAGCAACAGAAAAATGGCCCGACGCTATGGTCGCCGGGCCATTGAAGTCGCTGCTGCCAAATTCGGATCGTCGAAAAAAGCGATCTGTTGTGATGAGCATGATGACACTGAATTGAGAATTTTTCGTTAAGGCTTTGACCCGTTGATATCCTCATGACAAAAAATCGGCCCGACAATGCCGGGCCGTAATCTTCGGAGGAAGATAAGTTTAAGGTTGCCGCACTGCGGTCGCTGAACGCGCAGCATGGACAATATGAAGAACGGTCAACATCTCATTTTGTTGCTTGCTTTGACGCTTTCACAATTTTGTCGAGATGATCGGCCCAGAGCATTAGCGCGCGCCGTTTCTCTGCATAATAATCGTTACGATCGTAGGTGCCTTCCACTCCGCGAATGATGTGGCTTAGCACCCGTTCAATGTGATCCTTGGCGATGAGACGATTGCCGCCTTCATCGCGTAAGCCGTTCATCATTGTCGACACAGTGCGCCGCAGGTCGTGAAACGACCAATGCGCCACTTCAATACCATCGGCCGACGCGAGCTTGGAAACCGCCGCCTTGATCGCGGCCTGCCGCTTGGAAAAGCCAGTCAAATGATTGTCACCGTCAGCGGCCGCGAACAGGTAGCGCGATGTCGTTGCCTTCAAGCGCCGCTCAACGATCTTCCACGCCTGCGGTGAGAGCGGGACGACGTGCGCGCGATTGTGCTTCATCCGATCTGCGCTGATCGTGATGTGACGCGCGTTGATATCCACCTCTGAGCGAAGCGCCCCGAATATCTCATTCTTCCGCTGTCCCGTCAGAAGCGCGAGCCGATATGCATCTGTCCAAATCTGGTCTTCCGCTTCCAACGCCGTCAGCAGGTAGCGGATTTCGTTTTCCGTGAGATATCGGTCCCGCGCCCGTAGCTGAGAGATAGGCAAGTCTTCTGCTGGATTAGTCCTGAGGCCCGTGGCGCGCTTCTCCAATTTTGCCCACCGGAAAAATGCTTTGATGTAGCGCGTGGTCGAATTTGCCGCCCCCATATAGCCATCATCGCGCAGCCCTTGGATGACATCGTAAAGCACCTCTTCGGTCACTTCATTCATCATCGTGTCACCTATCTCGTCAGCCCATTGCCTCTTCCACATTCCCTCCTTCTCGATGATCGTCCGGGGCTTGTTACGCGCTTTTCCGTGAACGTTGGTTCCTGCCTTCAGGCCGCCGATATAGCGATCCCAAGCTTGCTGACAGGTCATACCCGCGCGCTTTGCCTCAACCGCTGGAGTAGCATCCGTGGCCGCCACGCCAGCGCCATATTTGACGTGGACATCAACGCCTGCATCGTGATCAGCTTGGATCGCACCAGCCTTTGCCCGAGCGTCCGCCAGCCCCACGGCTGGAAACTTACCCAGCGTGAGCGTCCGAGGCACACCATTCACCCGCGCCTGCCACGTCCAAGTTTTGCTAAATTTGGTGACCACGAGAGCGAGCCGGTTACCCTTGGGATCGAGGTATCTCGCATTTTCCTGCTTGAGGCCAACCAGCCCCTGATGATTCCATTTTACGTCCATGCTCATCGTCCATGCACAGCATACGCCAAGCAGGGAGGAAGACCGATTCACGCGACGCTGTTGTATGCTGTCGCTTTCTGTCGTCCTGACCGTATGCCACGCCGTATGCTACGAGGCGTTGCCGCCCCTGTTAGCAACAAGGTCAGAGCTTCAAATCTTTGATTTTATTGGAGAAAATGGTGCCCCGTGCAGGATAAACATAACGAATATGTGTCGCCGTTTGCACTACCTTAGAGCGGGCGGACGCCGCCGACGCCAGCCTGGCGCCGTCTCCCACAGCCATTGGCGCTACTGCTTAGGCGAGATATCTGGCCGCTAGGGACCTAATGTTCGGGGGGCGAAGCTACGGTTGAATCGATCGATGTTCAATCGCGTAGGTTGATCGCTGCCATTCCAGCGGAGCGCAGATCTGCCCGATGCGAGCACGTCACTGGCTTCGGGTAACTTGAGCCGGGTGATCGACTGACCGCTGCCATGCTGCGGCAACGAGGTAGATCCCTGCCGCAATCATAGGCACCGTGAGCCACTGACCCATGTGAAGCCCTGTTCTGGCTGCGAAGCCGACAAGCTGGGCATCGGGTTCTCGGAAGAACTCGACCGTAAATCGGGCCAGACCATAGCCGATGAGAAACACCCCGACGAGCATCCCCGGCTTGCGCCGCGCGTCGGTGAACCAGAACAGGAAGGCGAGCACGGCGAACAGGACCAACCCTTCCAGCCCGGCTTCGTAAAGCTGGCTGGGATGGCGGGCGAGACCATCATGGCTTCCGGGGAACACAATCGCCCAGGGCACATCGGTGGGCTTTCCCCAAAGCTCGCCATTCACGAAATTGGCGAGACGACCGAAGAACAGGCCGATCGGCACGGTGCAGGCGACATAATCATGGACCCGCAGCCATTCGAGGCCGTGTCGTCGCGCGAACAGGATCAGCGCGAGCGAGACGCCGGCGGCACCCCCGTGGAACGACATGCCGCCATCCCACAGCTTGAGGATTTGCAGGGGGTGGAGGATCATCTCGGGACCGTAGAAGATTACATAGCCAAGGCGGCCACCCAGGATGACGCCGAGCGTCGCATAGAATACGAGATCATCAGCCTGCTGGCGGTTCATCGGGGCCGCGGGTTGGGCCAGCAGCCGCAACAGATACCACCATCCGGCAATAATGCCGGCGATATAGGCGAGCGAGTACCAGCGGATGTCTAGCGGGCCTATGGAGATGGCAATCGGGCTCAATCCGAGGCTGGCAAATGCGATATGGCTATCCAAGGATTGTATCCTGCCAGCGAGGACGGGTGCTCGAGCGCGCCATGGGATTACTCCGGTGCGATTGAAGCGCCGGCATCCTTGAGCGCCGCGAACCCGCCGGGGACGTGGGCGACATTCTCCACGCCCATATCCTTGAGTGATTTTGCGGCAAGCGCTGAGCGGGCGCCGGACCCACAATAGAGCACCAACCGCGATCCGGCGGCGAGTTTGGGATTGTGGGTGGGGCTTTGAGGATCGACCTGGAATTCCAGAAGGCCGCGCGGGACATGTACCGCACCAGACACCAGCCCTGACTTCGCGACTTCACCTGGCTCGCGGATGTCAACGAACCGTACCTCGGGATTGCCGACAAGTTTGGCTGCATCCTCAGGCGCGATAGTTTCGACAAGGGCATTCGCTTCAGAAACGAGCTGCTTCGAGGTGCGTGTTGGCATCGACTTTCTCCTGTAAATGAACCTGAAGCGGATCGCTCAGCCCTGCTCGGACTTGCCGCCTATTTGGCGTAGCCGCTCCGGCAAATCTGTTGGGCAATCACCGCAAAGCTTGTTTGCCGGAACGGCAACGTCGATCTTCTTCGGGTAGGGAAGATCGAGAGCCGCCATGATCGCGACAAATTCCTGAACGGTCTTGCCGGCAAGGCGCGGGTTTCGCTCACGCTCCTGCGCCACTGTCGTGATGTGGCGATGATTGTAGTCGTGAGCGGGGAAGATCAGACCGTCGCCCGGCAGCGTGAAAATCTTCTGCGTGACCGAGTGATAGAGCGTGGCGGCGTCACCGTTCTGGAAATCGGTCCGCCCACAGCCGTCGATCAGCAGGGCGTCGCCAGTAAAGGCGCGAAGACCATCGGGCTGATCGACCAGGTAGGTATGGTGGGCATCGGTGTGCCCCGGCGTAAACAGCGGCTGAAGCTTGAGCGCGCCGACAGTCAGAGGCTGGTCCTCGGCGACCCCCACGTCAGCACAGGGAAGGCCGTCCATGGCGGGATACGCGATCTTGGAGCCGGTAAGGCTGCGCAGATAGCAGGCCGATGTGACGTGGTCCGCATGCACATGCGTCTCCAACGTATAGGCCAGTTCGAGATCCAGTTCCTGAAGCGCGGCAAGGTCGCGTTCGATCGTTTCGAGGACAGGATCGATCAGGACGGCTTTGCGCGTCTCCGGGCAACCGAGGAGGTAGGTGTAGGTTGAGGACTCGGGTTCGAACAACTGACGAAAGATCATGATCGGTCTCCAATGGTGCTTAGCTGCCGATCCCGCCCAGGCTGCGGAACAGCATGTAGGCGGCCACGGCCAGCAGAACGAAAGCGAAGATGCGGGTGAGCAGGCCCTTATGATCGGCGAGCCGGATGGCCGTTTGCATGCCGGCGATGCCGCCAGCGACCCCGCCAGCGATGAAGAAGCCGGCCACGCGCCAGTCCACGAGGCCTGACAGGGCATAGTTGAAGGCTGTCGCCGAGCCGAACGCTCCCACCGAAAACAGCGACGATCCGACCGCGTTGAGGATGGGCATGCCGCTGCCGAGCATGATGCCGGGCACAATCAGGAAGCCGCCGCCGATGCCGAAGAACCCTGACAGCAGGCCGGCAAGAAGGCCGATCACCACGAGCCGGACAGCGATTGGCCGCGTGATCCGCACGTCCGGATCGCCGCCCCCGGATTTGCCGCGCAGCATGGAAACCCCGACCACGATCATCACGCCCGCGAACAGCACCAGGAGATGCTGACCCGCCACCATCTTGCCCAGGGTGGAGCCGATGAGGGCGCCGATGACGCCCGACGCCCCAAAGACGAGGGCACAGGGCCACTTCACGGTTCCGGCCCGGGCGTGCTGGACCAGGTTGGCGAAGGCATTGGCGGCGACCGCCAGCGCGCTGGTACCGATCGCGACGTGCGGGTCCTTCATGCCCACGACATACAGCAGCAATGGCAGAGCCAGGATCGAGCCGCCGCCGCCGATCACCCCGAGGGTGAAGCCGACGAGGACGCCGGATATGAGCGTGAGGATGTCGACCGGAGTCATGGGTTGGCTCCGGCCCTGGCCGCGCGATAGCGTTCCTGAACGGCGAAGACGCCCATGCCCACCAGCATCGCCATGACGAACACCAGCGCCGCCGGCGCCCCGAGGCTCAGGGCGACCAGGGCCGGACCAGGGCAGTAGCCGACGAGGCCCCATCCGACGCCGAACAAAGCCGCGCCGGAGAGAAGTTTCTTGTCCAGGGACCGGGTCGATGGCCCATTGAACGTGGTTGCGAAAAGCGGAGCATTGCGCCTTCGGCCAAGTGCAAATCCCAAGGCGGAAACCATGACGGCCGAGGCCAGCACCAGGGCCAGGCTCGGGTCCCATGACGGCGCGGCGACATCGAGAAACGCCAGCACCTTGCCTGGGCTGATCATGGCCGAGACGATCAGGCCGAAGCCGAAAATGAGCCCCGAGGCGAGCGCGATGAGCAGCTTACTCATTGTCTCAGAGCTCCACGACGTGCCGAGCGACGTACACGGTCGCAGCCGCTGTGATGAGGAAGATGCCGGTCGCGGCAAGCGAGCGGGGCGAAAGCCTCGCTATTCCGCAGACGCCATGGCCGCTGGTGCAACCACTCCCAAGCCGAGTCCCAAATCCCACGAGAAGGCCGGCTGCGATCACGACGGCGACTGGGGCCGACGACGTGAGGTCCGGCAGCACGCCGCCCGCCGCCCGGTAGAGCAAGGACGCAGCGAACAGGCCGACCAGGAACATTCCGCGCCACGCCACATCGCCGCGAACGGGCGCAAGCACGCCCCCGACGACGCCACTGATACCGGCAATGCGCCCGTTGGCGATCCATAGGAGGGAGGCCGAGAGGCCGATGAGCGCGCCGCCCACGATGGCCGAAAATGGGGTGAATCCCTCCATCGTCAGGATTCTCCTTGTTCAGCATCGGCGCCAGCACAAAAGAGTGCGTAGAGTTCCGTCAGGATCGGCAGCACGCGTTCGGACGTGATGCGGTAGAAGATCGTTGTTTTCTCCCGCCGCGTGCCGACCAGGCCCTCGTCGCGCAGCGTGGCAAGGTGGCGGGACAAATTGGATTGTGTCAGCCCTAGGCGCTCGCCCAGTTCGGTTACCGACAACTCCCCGCCGAGCAGGCTGCACAGGATCATCAAACGGTGCCGGCTCGCCAGCGAACGGAGGAACGCTTCTGCTTCGCCGGCCTTTTCCTCCAGAAGTTCTGGGGACATCTTAACGAGAGAAGGTGGCACGATTGCTCCAAGCATCTTATATGCAGCATATATGATGGATGAGAGTTCGATCAAGCCAGCTTAGGAGTTTCTCGTGCGCTACTATTTCGCCAGACTATCGCGGCATCCCTCGAGGAAAGCGGCCCTGCGCGCTATTGAAGCGCTAGAGCGTGGGCGACCGATGCCGATCGACAAGGCTGCCGGTGGCGCTTCCAAGCTGCGCTACACGCAGGGCCAGATTTAGATGCTCGATCGACGTTCGCTGTTGGCCGGCGGAGCGGCATTGTTCGCCACCACTGCTTGTTCGCGCTCCACCCCGGCTATCGACAGGGGTGGTGCAAACCCCCTTCCGATGCCGCCGCTGCTCGATGCGCAGCCTGGGCGGTCGTTCGCGCTACAGGTCCAGTCCGGAACGACTTCATTTTATCCAAGCCGTCCGAGCAGCACGCTCGGGTATAATGGCAGCTATCTCGGACCGACGATCAGAGTGCGTCGTGGCGACGACGTGGCGGCTGCCGTGACCAACGGGCTTAACGCGGACACGACTGTGCACTGGCACGGGCTTCTGATCCCCGGAGAGCTGGATGGCGGCCCCCATCAGATCATCGCGCCGGGCGCGACCTGGCGGCCCACGCTCCCGATCCGGCAGCCGGCAGCGACCCTCCTTTATCACTCACACGTCCATGGGTTGACGGCCGAGCAAGTCTATTCAGGTCTGGCAGGGGCGTTGCTGGTAACCGACGATGAAGAGCAGGGCCTGGGGCTCCCGTCAGAATATGGCGTGGATGACCTGCCCCTGATCATCCAGGATCGCCAGTTTGAAAATGGTCGCCTCGTCATGCCAGGCGGCATGATGGTCGCTATGCAGGGCCGGCGCGGCGACACGATCCTTGTGAACGGGGCGGTAAACTCACTGGCGGCAGTGCCAACCCGGTTGGTTCGCCTGCGGCTCGTCAATGCATCGAACGCCCGGATCTATGAGCTGTCGTTTTCCGATCGGCGAAGCTTTCACTGGATCGGAACCGAAGGGGGGCTGCTCGAACGGGCAGTAGCACTGGAGGCCATAACCTTGGCGCCGGGCCAACGCGCCGAGCTTCTCGTGGACTTCACGGATGGTAGACCCGCCTCGCTCGTGACGGCGACTGATTCCAACAGTTCGATGATGGGCGGCATGGGTATGATGGGCCGCGGCGCCGGGAGGACCGATGCCGCGGCGCCAGCGACCGTGCTGCGGTTTGAACCACGGCCGTCGGGACAGGCTCGTGCCAGCGCCGCCGTGCCCACCCTACTGGCATCACGAACTCGGCCCGACGCCGGCAAGGCGGTGCGCCGTCGCCGACTGATCCTCAACATGGGCATGGGCGGCATGATGGGCTCAGGAAGAGGCGGTGGCGGCCTGACGATCAATGGCAAGCCATTCGACATGAATCGCATCGACGAGACGGTGAAGCTAGGCTCCACCGAAATATGGGAGGTGTCTGGCGAAATGATGCGCCACCCGATCCATATTCACGGCGTCCACTTTGATGTTCTCACCCGCGGGGGCGGTCAGCCCGATGTTCTCGACCAGGGGCCTCGCGACACGGTCCTCGTCAAAGAGCCGGTGGAGCTTCTAATCCGGTTTGATCAGCCGGCAAAAAACGCTCCTTTCATGTATCACTGCCATATCCTTGAACATGAGGATAATGGAATGATGGGCCAGTTCAGTGTTGCGTAGGCGGAGGCTCCCACTTCTGAAGAGTTTATGCAGCGTCTACCGTTCAACAGGAGAGCAACGTTGCCAAAAGAGCTTTTGCCGTATTTCTAATCGCGGTAACGATGCTGATGGGCGGCACCTCGCTAGCGGCAGGCCGATGACTGCCGCACATACAGGATCGCCTTGCGCTCGAGATGCTGAGCCCCGATCTTCTCAAAGATCATCGCGCATCTCCTGCAGCTCCGCGACGGGGCCGCCGTCGGCATGGGCGAGAAGCAGGCGCACGATCAATGGCGTCAGCGTCTGCCGCGTCGGCGCGGGCAGAGTCTGCCAACGCGGTGTCTGCGCGATCCCGGAACCGTGGGGCCTGGAGAACAGATCGAACTGAAACGTCATGGACTTGCGCGGCATGGAGACCTCCCCGATGTGAGTCGTGAGAGCCCGATGCTGCGCCTGAAACCAATGAAGCCGAAACCGGCCGCGTCGCCTGCAGCAGCTTCACCAAGGCAACCAGCGCGCCAATATTGACGCGGGGAGCGTGGTCGACACGCATCATGCTGCAAACCGCGCGGTCGAACATCCAGGCTGGGATCTCGAGCCAGCGATCGGCCGCCGATCCTGCGATGCTGCAACGGAAAACGCCGCACCCCGCGCGCTCGACTACTTCATGAATGTAAACCTGAAGCCCGGTCCAGGGATGCCACTGATAAAGAACTTCGCGAACGTCGGTCCCATGGGCGTTCCGTCGTCTCGTTGTACAACACCGTGCGTCCCCACAGCAGCCTCGGCGGCATGGCACCCGCCGAGTTCACCAACCGCCCCCGTCAGGGGAATGAGGACACCGAAGCTAACTTATCAGCGGCCTGAAAACGGGGAGCACGTCATTCGCGGTCCGATATGCTGAATCAAGAAGCTCGACGGTCACCGACCAGGGGCTTAGGTCTTGGTTCAGCGAATGGGGATCACACCGACAATATGGCCACGCAACCCGACCAAATTACTACCGGAGAGGATCACGGTGGCCTCGTTCGTCGTCTTATTGCCCGTTGGCGTGACGATCCTGGCGCAACCTACCGAAGCTGGTTTCTGTGGGACGAACGGTTGAAAAACTTCCGCTCGATCCGGCGTGGTATTGGCCAGGTCGTTGGTGAGATCGAGCGCGGCACGTTCGGCGTCGCCTACCGGGGATCGTCGCTCGAAACGGTCGTTCATTCCGTCGCAGAGCAGCGTCAAATTTTCAAAGGCGCCGACCACGCCTTTCTCTGGAAACCGAAGCTCCGCATACCCGATATCTACGAAAACCCGGAGAACCAGCGGGCGTTCGGTCACTTGCTCGACGCCTGTTCGTGTTGCGACACGGCCGAGGAAATTATTGGCCATATCCACACGATCGATCGCTTGAAGATCAAGGGGCTCGGGCCAGCGGTCGCCAACCTGCTCTATTTTCTTCACCCGACGCTGGTGCCGCCCTTCAACACCGCGATCGTCAAAGGCTACAACGCGCTGACCGGCGCGAAGGTGAAGCTCGGGAGCTGGGAGCATTTTCTGGCGATGCGGTCGGGTGTACTCGACTTGAACGATCGCCACCGCGACCTGCTATCGAACGACCTGGGTGCGATTGGCGGCTTGCTGTTCGACATCGGCTTCGATCGCTACCCGGCCCCTCCTCTCGATGTTAGCGGCGAGGCGCTGGCAAGTTGGGGACAACGGCTTGAGACGGCGCGCGAGGAGGCGCGCACGCTCAGCAAGGCGGCGCTACGCGAAGGCGAGAACGAGCGCACCCATACTGAAATCCAAGCATGGCTTCGCGATCTAGGACTCGCGCTCGGCTATGACGTGTGGAGCGCATCGAACGACCGCAGCCGTGCCTTCAATGGATCGCCGTTGGGACATGGGTGCCTTGAGCGCCTGCCCGCCTCCATCGCAACCTCCAAGGGGGCGGATTCCATCCGTCTAATCGACGTGCTGTGGCTTGAGCGCGGCGGCGATCACGTCGCGGCAGCGTTCGAGGTCGAGCATTCGACGTCGATCTACTCGGGCATTGTGCGCATGCTCGACTTGGCGCTGAGCGGCAGCGACCTCCACGCGACCGCAGGGCTGTTTCTGGTCGCACCCGACGCCCGCGAGGCGGATGTCCGCGCGCAGTTACAGCGTCCCGCGTTCAGCCGCGTCGCCGATCTCGACATATCGTATCTTCCCTACGGCGAGCTGGAGAGAAACCGCGAGGCCATCGCCCGGTTCGGCTCGGGGCTGAAAGCGATCAAAGCCATCTCCAGCAAGCTGGCTTGATCGATTGAGGTAAGGGGTACGCGCGCGCGCCGCGTATTTTCAAATGGGCGGGGGCTCAGCCGGAGATGAATGATGCACCAGATCAACCTCGACATGAAGGCGTGCATGGACGCCTGCCACGAATGTTATGTGACCTGCCTTCACATGGCGATGAACCATTGTCTGGAAATGGGCGGGAAGCACGCCGCGCCCGAGCACATGAAGATCATGGCCGATTGTGCGCAGATTTGCGCGGTCGCGATCGACTTCATGGCGCGGAAATCTGAGCATCACCGGCATATCTGCCGCGAGTGCGCTGAGATTTGCCTGGCGTGCGCGTCGAGCTGCGAAGGGCTGGACGGCATGGAGGATTGCGTCGCCGCGTGCCGCAAGTGCGCCGAGGCTTGCGACAAGATGGCCGCGTAAATGGCCCAAGGGCGGCGCTTTCTCCGCCGCCCTCCCGTTACATCGCGCGTGAGACGGTGCATTGCACGGTCAGGGTTGCGGCAACGCTTTAGAGAGGGGCGTTGTCTGCCCTGCCGCTAGTAGGCTAGCGGCCCGACCGCCCGCGGCTTGGCGCGGCGGTTCCAGGCAAACCCGATCACGATCGCGGCAAGCATCAGGAGTTGTGCCAGCACCGACTGAAATGTCGGGAACAGGCCCAACATCGAGATACGTGGCACGCTGGCGAGCGGCGCTATGTCGATGATCCCCGCCTCTTGGAGGGCAGCGACTCCCTTACCGGCCAGCACGACCGTCAGAGCGGCCATCAGCCACGAGCTGTAGCGGAAGAACTGCGTAATCGGGAGCGTCCGGCTGTAGCGGAGCATTGCCCAGGCGATGACGGCGAGAAGGCTGATCGCTGCGCCGGCCCCGGCCAGCAGCATCGCGGTGTTCCCCTGTGTCGAGAGCGCGGCGTAGAAAAGGATCGTCTCGAATACTTCCCGATAAACTACCAGGAACGCGAGCCCGAACAGGAACCATCCCGACCCGCCCGAGAGCGCGCGAGACATTTTCTCGCGGATATAGCGTTGCCATTGATCAGCTTGTGCCTTGCCATGCATCCAGATTCCGACCGAGAGCAGGACCACGGCCGCGAACAGCGACCCAAATCCTTCCGTCAGTTCCCGGCTCGCGCCGCTGATCCCGATTGCATAGGTGGCAACCGCCCAGGTAAGCCCGCCCGCAACGAGCGCTCCGATCCAGCCACCATGCACATAACGCATGGCTTCCGGCCGCTCCGCTTTGCGGAGGAACGCGATCATGGCGACCACGATCAGGAGAGCTTCCAGCCCTTCGCGCAGCAGGATTGTGAAGGCTCCTAAGAAGGTGGACGCCTGCGTCGCGGCGTGGTGACGGTCCAGACAAGGTCGTTCTGGTTGAAGAAGTTCTTGCGCGTCGTGGGATCGCTATAGGCTTCGATGCCGACGCTTTGGATGCCGACGCGCGGCGTGACCGGGGTCACCGCAAAGGCGTTCCGATAGAGCTTGTCATAGTCGCCGTACAGGACCCGACTGGTCAGGGTCAGGTTGTCGCTGAACCGATGCTCGATGCGCCCGCTCAGGACCTTGGCCTCGAAATCGCTGACGTTGAAACCCGGAACACCGAAGAAGGTGTCGCGGAAGCCGGTGAGGGGGCGTGACGGGCTCGTCAGAGAGCCCTGCGCAGCCGAGGGGACGCCTCGATCGATCGTGCGCTTGTCATTGTTATATTCGAACCCCAGGTCGATCCGGGTGGTGCCACCGAGGGATAGGGCAAAGGTCGGATTGATCGCAATCCGGCGTCCGTCGTAGAAATCGCGGTTGCTGTTGAACTCCTCGTAAACGGCGTTCAGCCGAGCGGAGGCGGATTCGCCGATCGGCTGGTTGATGTCGGTGTCGACATACCATGCGCCATATGTGTCCGCCGAGCCGCTGCCGCTGATGAAGGCGTTGGCAACGGGGCGCTTGGTGACGCGGTTGACGATCCCACCCCCACCGCCGCGCCCGAAGATCATCGCGTTGGGGCCTTTCAGGACCTCGATCCGCTCTGCATTGTAGAGGCCGCGGTAATATTGCACATCGTCACGCAGGCCGTCGACGAAGAAGTCCGCGGTGCTGTTATTGCCGCGCAGGATGATCTGATCGCGGTGGCCCTCGCCCTGAGAGATCACCGCGCCGGGGACATAGCGAAGCACGTCGGCGATCGAGCGCATCGCCTGGTCGTCAATCTGCGCCTCGGTGATGATCGACGCCGCCTGCGGAACGTCCTTGAGACTGGTCGGTGTGCGGGTGGCGGTGCTGGTCGCGTCGACTTGGTAGCCGTCCCGGACGCCGGTGACGATGATTGTTTGGCGGGCGTCCGTAGCCGGGATGGCTGGCTGATCCTGAGCCGCTGCGGGCACGGCCATCATTCCAAGGCCTAGCGCACCGCATAATCTACTTTTCCTCATTTCACCCCCTTTGCGAATCGTTCTCAATCATTGACGCGCCCTATGCTAATGCGAATGCATCGCAATAGCGACTCTGATGAAATATGGGCGATGACGGTGATGGTGCGCATGGACCCCAATGCAGGGGACGCCGAGCGGATCGTGGTGCGGCTGCTGCGCCGCTACGCGGCGTGCCGGCAACTCGGTGAGCAACCCCTGCCGCCGCTCACCAGACTAGGGGGCGAGTTCGGGATTCCGGCTCCTGCGGTGGTCGCCCTGGCCAGCGTTTTTCAACTCACTGAAGGATGCCTTGGCCGGGCATTGGTTGCCGAATGCTGTTGTAATCCAATGCTCAGCGCGGACGAGCGCGCGCTGTTGCTGCTTCTTACGCGAACGTACGCTGAGCCGGCTTTGGGCAGCTCAGATATACCGCAGGGTTTGCCAGGTGCGCTTGTCTGGGCTGTTGCGAGCGCACGCCGGCTTCTCAATCCATCGTTTCCAGAGCGGATGAATGGCGCCAGCCAGCCTTCAATGGCAATGTGTACCTCCGCAAGATGACATGAAGGGTCCAGCCACGATTTCCCCCCTGTCTAGCATGTGATAATGTCCTATCTCCCGTCTCCCGCGAACGCTCGTTCGCGGGAGAGCCGCACCGATGGCGGCGGAAGGCTCTGGAAATGGCCCTTCAGCCTCCGAAAACAGTCCCTCGGTTCAGTCTCCGAAATCCGGCTAGGTTCTGGCAAGGTTCAGGAGAAGGCCTTTGCTCGTCGGCTATGTGCGCGTGTCCACCAGGGATCAGTCCCTGCCCCCCCAACGAGACGCGCTCCGGGAAGCCGGGTGCGGGTGGGTGTTCATGGAGACGCCGTCGGGAGCGCAACGCGACAGCCCGGAGTTGAAAGGCGCCCTTGACTATCTCCGTGCCGGCGAGAAGCTGGCGTTGTGGAAGCTCGACCGGCTGGCGCGCTCCGTCCGACAGTTCGTTGAGACGGACGAAGATTTCGCCAAGCGCGAGAGCGGTCTTCGGGGGCTCACCCGGGCGATCGACACCACCAGCCCCGGCGGGCGGCTCGTGTTCCACGGCGACGGGCGGAGGTGAGGTTGGCTAGTTTATCAACGCCGCTCAGATGCCCGCAATGTGCCGCCGCCTGCACTACGTCAGGGTACTCTGGGCGGTGGCTGAGATGAAATGGCGGCAAGCGGCGGTATTTGGCGCGCCCCGCCGGATAAACATAACGAATATGCGTCGCCGTTTGCACTACCCTAGCAACGCCTGAGGCCGCCGCTCTCCGCAAATGACCGCCGCATCTGTGCGTAGACGCTACTGCTAACGGCGAGAGGTGGCCGTATACCGACAGGCCGGGTTGAGTTTGCCGCGCGCAAGTACCGGGCGTTCAAAAAGGCGATTGGCCGTCGCCGACACCTAACGACCGGCTACCTGCAGGAGACAATTCGGCGCCCCCTGCAGAATCGACCCATGTCTTTTGGCCGATACTTGTCGCCTCTCTTTATCTAAGAGGCAGAGCGCCAGCACGGCGGCGCCGAATGGGGCGGATAGTGTGGCGAGCCTGCGGCCGCCGCAATTAGCGAATAGCAAGCGGTTCTTGGCCGCACATGCGCGCCGATCGGCCAACCGCGGTTAGCCGCTAGCCCGCCAGGTGGTCGTGGCTCCTTTGGGAGGCACTATGAGGCAAGCGCATCGAGAACTGGGCAATCAGGAACGACTTCCCCCGAACATTGTGCGGCGGTCGCGGCCAGGACAGCTTCGATGCGCTTCAAGTCCCGGATTTTATTGCGTACGTCGGCAAGATGAGCCTCGGTAAGCTGCTGGACTTCGGCGCAGGTCTGGGTGCCCCTGTCGACGAGACGCAGCAAGCCCCGGATATCTTCGATGGAGAAGCCGAGCTCTCGCGCGCGTAGGATGAAGCGGAGCCGCGATACGTGTCCTTCGTTATAGACGCGATAGCCGGCGGCAGTGCGCGGGGGATCGGGCATCATGCCGATCTTCTCGTAATAGCGGACGGTCTCGAGATTGCAGCCCGTATGCTTTGCCAGCTTGGCGCGGTGCAGCCCTTCCTCAGGATTCCCGGCGGTCACGTTAAAATACCTCTTGAGCCTGTAGTCCATACAGACCTTATATGGTTCTTGAACGACAGCCAAGGTGATTCGCGATGGACGATGTCAAAGTGTATGAAGCAGGCTTGGATCCGGCGCCTTCCCGGCCAGCCGCCCGGAAGGGATGGTTTGCAGCGGGTGGAGTAATGGGCGCGGTGCTGGCGTCATCCTGCTGCCTCGCCCCGCTCGTGCTTCTAAGCCTTGGTGTGTCTGGAGCCTGGATCGGCAATCTCACCGCCCTCGAACCCTTCAAGCCCTATTTCGCGGCGGTGACGCTGGTCTTCATCGCGCTCGGCTTCTGGCACGTCTATTTCCGGACCGCGCCGGAATGCGTCGACGGCTCCTACTGCGCTCGGCCGCGCTCTTCGATCATCACCAAGTCGGCGCTCTGGATCGCAACCGTCCTGATCGCCCTGGCGCTGACGATCGATTGGTGGGCTCCGTACTTCTACTGAGCCGCCCCGTTCTACCTAGAGAGGATATACTCATGAAACGACCCTTCATCATTGCCGCCGGCGCAGTTGCGCTGACCAGTGCGGGAATCATCTCCACGGCGGCTTTCGCGCCGTTTGCCGCGCAACCGGCCAAAGCGGCGCCTGCCCGCGCTCAGACCGCGACCTTCGCGATCGAGAACATGACCTGCGCCACATGCCCAATCACCGTGAAGAAGGCGATTGCAGGCGTCACAGGCGTCCAGGCCGTCAATGTCGATTTCGATGCGAAGACCGCGACGGTCAGGTTCGACGCGTCCAAGACGACGATTGCCGCCATCGCCAGGGCCTCAACCAACGCGGGCTATCCGGCGCGCGCGACGAAGATCTGACGCGGGTGAAAGACCGGACGCTGCTCGGCGCCGGGCTTATCGGGACGGCGATAGTAGCGCTTTGCTGCTTCACGCCGGTGCTTGTGGTGCTGGCGGGCGTGGTCGGCCTGGCGGCGATCGTCGGCTACCTCGACTATGTCCTGCTGCCCGCGCTCTTATTCTTCGTCGGTCTGACCGCCTACGCCATGTGGCGCCGGCAACGGCGCTAGACGAGATCATGATTGTCGAGCCCGGAACTGCCGCGCCGACAAGATTAGCCGACCCGATCCGATGAGGAGGACACGCATGAGCGCATATGACTTCGACCTGATAGTGATCGGGGCCGGAACCGGCGGCAATGGGGTTGCCCGGATGACTGCTGCGGCGGGCTGGAAGGTCGCCAGCATCGACAGCCTGCCCTACGGCGGAACGTGCGCTCTGCGCGGCTGCGACCCCAAGAAAATGCTGGTGGCGGTGACCGAGGGCGTTGACTGGGCGCAGAACCTGAAGGGCAAGGGTCTCGAGGCTCAGATCTCTGTCGATTGGCCGGACATGATGGCCTTCAAGCGCAGCTTCACCGACGCCATGCCGCGGCGCATCGAGACCGGGCTTGAAAAAGCGGGCGTCGCGACGCTGCACGGCGACGCTCGGTTCACCGGCCCCGACACGATTGAGCTGAACGGGGAAAGCCTGCGCGCGCGGCATTTCCACATCGCCACCGGCGCGCGGCCGATGACGCTGAACATCCCCGGCGAAGAGCTGTTGATCACCAGCACCGACTTCCTCGACCTGCCGGAGCGGCCGGACCGGGTCGTCTTTGTCGGCGGCGGATTCATCGCCATGGAATTCGCCCATATCGCGAAACGGGCCGGTGCGAGCGAGGTCACGGTCTTGGAGATGATGGAGCGGCCGCTCGGCAATTTCGATCCCGATCTTGTCACAATGCTGGTCGAGGCCACCGCCGAACTCGGAGTCGCTCTGCGGACCGAAGCGAAAGTGTTGAAGGTCGAGAAACAGGGCGGCGAACTCGCCGTCTCGGTCGAGACGCCGGGCGGCATCAAGGTGGTTACCTGCGATACCGTGGTCCACGCCACCGGGCGTGTGCCCAATATCGACGGACTGAACCTCGCCGCCGCCGGGGTGGAGCATGGACCGCGTGGCATCAAGGTCAACGCCTCGATGCGCACCACCAATCCAAACATATTCGCCGCCGGAGACTGCGCCGACAGCGGCCCCAACCTGACCCCGGTTTCAGCCTACGAAGGCCGGATCGCCGCCAAGAACCTGCTGGCCGGCCACGACGAGCGCAGCGTGTCCTACCCGCCGATCCCGAGCGTCGTCTTCACCCTTCCCATGGTTGCGACGGTCGGACTGTCGGAGACGGCTGCGCGGGAGAAGGGACTAAAGTTCGACACCCACTTCGAGAAGACACAGGGCTGGTATTCTTCGCTGCGGGTCGGGGCGAAATGGACGGGCTACAAGATTCTTGTCGAACGGGAGACCGGCCGAATCCTTGGCGCGCATCTGATGGGGCCGGGGGCCGAGGAACAGATCAACCTGTTTGCCATGGCGATGGGGGCAGGCCTGACCGCCAACCAGATCAAGGCAGTGATCTTCGCGTATCCGAGCTACGCCTCAGACATCGGCTCAATGGTGTGACACATGCCTTTTGGGGCATCGCCACAGTCGCGGCCCCCATGAATATAGAAGGAATGCGACAGTGGACAATCAAGTGGACGCCCGTGACTGCTGCACTACCGGCGGGTTCGAAGGCCGAGCTTTCGACATCGCCGTGATCGGCGCCGGATCGGCCGGCTTTTCCGCCGCGATCACCGCCGCCGAGCAGGGTGCCAGCGTCGCACTGATTGGCCACGGCACCATCGGCGGCACCTGCGTGAACGTCGGCTGCGTTCCGTCGAAGACGATGATCCGTGCAGCCGAAGCCCTTCACGGCGCCGGCGCCGCAAGCCGTTTTCCGGGTCTCGCCGGAGAGGCTCGCGTCACTGACTGGCGCCAGCTGATCGCGGCCAAGGATAATCTCGTCGCCACGCTTCGGCAGAAGAAATATATCGACCTTCTGCCCGAGTATGACGGCGTCACCTATCTAGAAGGCGCGGCCCGTCTGGATCGGAATGGCGTCGCCGTGGATGACCGGGTCATTGCCGCCCGAAAGATCATCATCGCGACCGGCTCCGCGCCCGCCGTGCCGGATATTCCAGGGCTGGCCGACGTGCCTTGGCTGACGAGCACGACTGCACTGGAGCTCACCGAGCACCCACGCTCGCTTCTGGTCATCGGCGGCGGCTATATCGGCTGCGAGCTCGCCCAGATGTTTGCACGCACCGGGACCAACGTAACTCTCGTCACCCGCTCCCGGCTGCTTCCGGAGGCGGAGCCGGAAATCGCCGAAGCGCTGACCCGCTATCTGGCCGATGAAGGCGTCACGGTTCGCACGGGCCTGGCCTATTCCCGGATCGAACGCCGCGAGGGCCAGGTCGCGCTCACCATCGAGGTGGACGGCAAAGCGGAAACGCTGATCGCCGAACAGGTACTGGCGACGACAGGCCGCACGCCCAACACGGCCGGCCTTGGCCTCGGTGCAGCGGGCGTCAAGGTGGCGACGAATGGTGGAGTCGTCGTCGACGAGCGCATGCGTACATCGAAATCCGGCATTTACGCCGCTGGTGACGTGACCGGGCGTGACCAGTTCGTCTACATGGCGGCCTATGGTGCGAAGCTCGCCGCGCTTAACGCTCTCAACGGCGACAGCCTCGCCTATGACAATGCAACGATGCCATGGGTCGTCTTCACGGATCCGCAGGTTGCTGGCGTCGGCCTGACCGAGGCCCAGGCCAAGGCGCGAGGCTTTGCGACGAAAGCATCAGTAGTGCCGCTCGACCAGGTACCGCGGTCGCTCGCGGCCCGCGACACGCGGGGATTGATCAAGCTTATCGCCGATAAGCAATCCGATCGTCTGCTGGGCGCGCAGATCCTCGCGCCCGAGGGAGCTGACAGCATCCAGACGATGGTGCTAGCGCTGAAGTTCGGGATGACCACCAAGGAATTGGGCGAGACAATCTTTCCCTATTTGACGACCGTCGAGGGGCTGAAGCTTGCGGCACAAGGATTCGGCAAGGACGTGTCCAAGCTATCCTGCTGCGCCGGCTAACAGTCGATTACGATGATTGGGCCACGACGGTTGCCGCATTGCCAAGGGTCGCCGCAAACGCGCGCTATCCATCTATCTCAGACGCTTACAAGCGAATTCGCATTCTGGGAAGCTCGGCAGCACTCGCCGAGGTCCGGAATGGCCGCACAGCTGCCTCCGTGTAGGTGATGCGAACTCCCGTACCGCCGATGACCGCCTGGCCTACTACGCTGGCGTGCTTGCAGCGGACCTTTAGTGGAATACGGCGGCACACGGCGGTATTTGGCGCCCCGCCCTGGATAAAAATAACGAATACGAGTCGCCGTTTGCACTACCCTAGAGCCGCAAAGGGCTACCGCTTACCGCCCCTCACTGCCGCAGTCTGACCGGAGCGCTACTGCTTGAGCCAGCGGTTGGTCACTAGCTGAGTTCGTGACTATATCGTCAGCAGCCGAACGTCCGGGTCAGCGTTCGGGATGCGCTTCATTCGCCCGTCCGCAGTGACAAGGACTAGATCCCGCTCTTTGGCTTGGGCGCACATCCAAAGGTCATTTTCGTCGATCCCGAGCTTCTGGCCGGTCGCCTTATCGACCCATTCCTCGATATACTTTGGACGGTCCTTGCGGAGCATTTTCGCCAGATATTTCTGAGCGACCCGTGCTTTTACCTCTGCGTAGACCGCGGCAGTGTGATGGGTAACATCGAGCACTGCATATGAACGCGCTTGGACGATCATCGCCTCTAGCGCCGGCAAATTGCCCTTGCCGATAGCGGCGGCGAGTTTGGTCCCGAAACCCAACTCAGCCAATGCGATCGCAGAAATGAACCGCGGACTATCAAGGGGCAACGCTGCGAGGGTTTGGCCTTTCTCGACGTGATGAGGATGCGTCGGATCAAGATAGATCGACAGCACCGTCGTATCGAACAGGTACGCGTCCATTGGGTCTACGCCACATAGTCGCGGAGGAAGGTCGCTTCTTCTTGGGGCAGTGGTCGGAACACCGACTGAACCCAATCGCCGCTCGCTTTGAACCGCCCGGAAATCCGCTCCGCAAGGCTCAGTCCTGGCATTGGATAGGACGAATCCCAATGCTGCCAACCATGTGCAAGGGGGCGCTCTGCATCCTTGAAAAATGTTAGGAGCTGACGTTCGAGCCGAAGCGGCAAATCATAGGCTTTCAATACAGCCGCATCGATTTCGGTCAGGAGCTGTGCGAGTTTGGCATCCCGGTCGGCGAGCAACTCCCAATTCTGCAGCACCGTCTGATAAGCAGCAACCAGTTCGCTGATTTTCTCGGGCAAGTGGATTGGAACAGGAATGTCGTCAACCACCGCCGTGCGAAAGCGATCTTTGGGCGAGTTGATCGCCAGGAAAGCGTTCGCCACGGCTCCATTCAGCACGGCGCTCAAAGCGAGCAAGTCGGTTGACGAAACCGGGTGCCTTGGACGCATCGCGAAGAATTGCTGCGAGCACAGCAACCCCTCCAAATCGGCAAATCCCCCTATGCACCATGCCCCGCGACTCAACCGCGTCGCGCTGGCGATCAGCTTGGGAGTAGACCAGTCATGAGTCGCTCCACACCGAAGATTTTCACGGCGGAAGTCTAACCAGAGTTTCTGAGGCGGCATATACTGGCGGAGGTGGCGTGCATTTGGATAGCCAGCCTTGTATCCCGGTAAAGGCTCTGGCTTCGTCGCCGCCGCTTGACTGTAATGCCATTCTAGACCTCGGCGCGTCTCCAGGATCGCTCCGAATTTCGGGTACCTACGCAAATAATCCCAGATATCGCCAAGTGGCGGAAGCCAAAGCTGTCCGCTTGGCGCGGCATCCACCGTCCGCTCCGCTTCGCGTTGAACCGTGATGTGACCGGTTTTCAGAAAAAGGCTGCGATCATATTCGGCGACTTCGGTCGAACGTATCTTAAGCTTGTCATCGTCCGCATCGCGCAAATCGCGGGCAATTACGGCGGAAGATTCCACATCGGATGCGCCGAAAATGCCATCGGGCATTTTCAAGATCTCGACCAATCCGTACAGCTCTTCTAATCGTTTGCGCTGCTCCGCAAACTGCTGATCCATAATGAAGGACCGAGGAAGAACAAATCCCAGTGCGAGCGGCTTGGAGTCCAACGCAGCACTTAATGCCGCGATTGCCTTAGAATAAGTCTTGTTTGCAACTGGATATTTTGTCCGATCAGCCTTGCTGAACGATTCAAACGGGGGATTGCAGACAATGATGTTGTTGGCCTGCAGACGCTTCGCCAAAACATCATCGGTAAACAGGTCGCCTTCTCTGACATGCCAGCCGTTGTGGTTCGGATAATCCGCGAGAATGAGCGATAAGGTAGCTACCTCACACGCGAAGGGATCGACCTCGTCGCCAGAAATGTGGTTGATCAGAAAATCATGCCGTTGTTGATCAGTCCATTCGACCGGCAGAAGATCGCGTAGATGGCGTAGTGCCGAAACGAGGAAAACACCGGCTCCGGCAAAGGGCTCGTAAATTCTGATATCTTCGGGGGGGTGCCGATGCAGTTCGAGCCTCTGGACGACGTATTCCGCGACCTGCCGGGGGGTGCTGTGTGTGCCAAACAGCTTGCGAGTCTCGGGCGTTACCAGCGTATTCTCGTAGACGAAGGCGAGGTCGTCGGACGAAATATTGGAGAAGCTTATGCCGGCCCGCAGATGCCGCCATGCCGCATCAAAGATGCCTGGCAGTGCGGCGTTCGGCTTAGCCTCGATCGTCCCGAGCGCATAATAGCTTTCGATGCCAGCAAGCACCGACCCCAAATCGTCCGCGTCCCAGCCATCCGCATAGGGATGGCGGCGGTCCTGCAGAACCTTGGCCGCCAGCAGGCGAAAGACGACGCGGAACAGCGTCCGTACATTGAGTCTGTCTCCGCCGGGCACCTTGCGAGCCAAGTCGAGGGTCTCGACCAGCAAGCGATCCAGCTTGACGTGAATCTCGCCTTCAATTGCTGGCAGAAGGCCCAGGTCGACAAAATCGAGCTGATAGGCTGTCCCCGACGCACCGATCGATTTCGCCCGGTGAATAGCATCGGGATGCCAGTTCGCCCGATTGCGCGCGAATAGCTCGGCGATATCGGCGAGCCTTACCTTTTCGATCGCACGGGGCGGCGCATCGCTTCGCACCTGCCAGACCGTCACCTCATCCTGCTCGATAACGAACAGCAAAGGCGCACCTAAGGCGCGATGCTCGTTCACGAGGTCGATAGCGCGGCCGCCGCCGCCGTTCACGACGGCGAGTGCGGCGGACCGGTAAGAGGGCGGCGTGCGCGTAAAGGCGGCAAGCGGGACGGTCCGCGTCGTGTTGGCGTCGCTCAGCACATCCGCGAAGGCATAGTCAGACACAACCGCCTCTGCGCGATAGCCGACGTCGCGGGCCGCTTGCGCGATGGTCTCGACCGCGTTCACGACCGGGCTCCGCCTGCGGCGGCCGCAGTGCTGACTGGAATGGGTGGGAAGCGGAGCGACGCCTGATCCTCGACACCGCTCGCAGCGAGAAGCTGCTCGCGCAGTCCAGCCACGACGGCTCGCAGGGGGATTGTGATCGTTGGCCGGTCGCTCGTAATCTCTGCCAGCTCTGGGCGGAGCTGCAATTGTCCTTCGGGGAGATCGACAATCAGCTTCGTGCGTTCAAGTTCGGGCCACGGCGACTGGTTGCACAGGTCGAACAGCGGTTCGGCGATAGGTGCCAGAGCACCGACACGAACAGCCATGTCGACTGCGAGAGAGCGGATCACGGCAACCGCGACTAGATCGCCTGAACTAAAGCAAGGACTGTGGCCACGTCCCCGTCGCAGCGGATCGAGCGCCTTCTTCCAGTGCCGATAGGTTTCCGGAGCGATCGATATCGCGCTCCGCAACTGACCGGGGGTGTAAAGGACTGTCACGAAATTAGCTCACGATCTTGTTGTGAACAACAAGATGCCTCGTTTCGCGCCCCGAGGCAAGAATGATTGGCGAACGATCAGCCGCCGGTCGGAGCGGCGGCGATCGACGTCAAGGTGTTAGCAATTGCACTCAGGAGGCAGCGGTAGTTTCATCGGACACCGCGATGCCCGAATCCCACACATACGCGCTTGCCTTGATTGCTTCGTAACTCACGTCCAAAGCGGGCTGCATCAGGACATAGGCCGTCAGCCGTCGAACGATGGCGACAGCTTCCCGCGCCTCAGCGACGGTGATCGGGCGGCCGATGACCTCACGGTCTCGATATGAAAGCCATTTCTTGAGAACCTGATATCCGCCGATTGTCGTCTCATAAACGCTGGCCGGAACGCCCTTGAGAAACGCCACGTCGTTCAGTCTGACATCGATCGGCGGACCGAGCCGGCTCTCCAGGGCACCAACATCTTCATGGAGGACACCAGCCGCCTCGGTCAACGCTGACCGTTCCTCCTCATCATAGCCAGCTCGCTCGCGGAAATTTCCATTACCCGGCATCACTGGCGCGCCATTGCCACCTCTGCCCCAGCCTGTCACTTCAAGATCGGTGGGGCCAAGCGGACCACCTCCCTCGCGAACCAATCGCCCCAGCGTCCCTAGTGGCGCATCATAAGGTGTCGTAGTTACGCCAGGAGCTACCTGCTCCGTGTCAAGTAACGCGGCAACGCGGCGGCCCAACGTGGCTGACGCCTCAAGGTGCGTCAGGTCGGTCGGCAGAGGCACCCGGGGCCAGCCTCCCAGAATCGCAGACTGATTTTCTTGGAGCCAACCGGGAGCCGCAATGATGGCGAGCGCATGGAACCACGGAGTGTCACCGAGATCGGCGTCTGTATCAGGGTCGCTCTGGGTGATCGTTGCCAACCATGCGCGCGCATTCGCCGACAGATTCGCTCGTCGCGCCGGTGTGCCGAGAAGGTCCTGTTGTGGCGCTTCAGACCCGAGCAGACGGAACGGGAACGCGCGGATATTTGGTCGGAGAAGGTGATAATCAGGCAGGGCGGTAATGGGTAGAGCAGGAACACCCTCGTGGGGCCGTTCGGCCATCATGCGGCTGACGAGAAACCGATTTCCATCGCGGGCAGCGGCGAAGAACTCCGGCCGGGAGCGGTTCCAGATCGGCGCGACAGATGTGTAATAGGCATACCGAGTATCGAGAGGCAGTGAGGCGAAACGAATGATGCGGCTAGCGTCGAACGTCTCACGGGCAAGTAACCTTTGGCGTGCACGCTCTGGGTCGAAGGCGCCGGCATCCTCCACGGGGCCGATTCCCTCGGCCTTCAGAGTTTCGAATGTCAGCGAGGGGTCCATATAGCGTCGCATATGGTCAGCGAGCCGGCTGCGATCGGTATCAATGAGACTTCCGCGACGCATCTCAGCAAGACCGCTAAATGGTTCGGCCTCTGCAATAGCAATGAGATCTGGCCAGGTGTCATAGCTGGACGCTGGCCCAAGAGGGCGGAAGTTAAAGCGGTTCGCCGGCAGCGGCGTGGTCACTTCGAATCCGCCGTCGAGTGATCCGCTATTCAGTGCCTCGACTAACTCTTCGCGCTTTCGGTTGCCCCAGAACTGGCGATACCGGACTTCCGCTAATGAATCGGTCGGCCCCTCGCGCACGAACATGCCGACCGCGGTTCCAAGCTTGATGCCCTCGCGATTGAAAGGCGTCGAGAAAACCGACGGGTCTGGATCGCCTTCAGGCGTGCGTTTCCCAGTCTCTCGGCTGTCGCCATTGAGGCTGTCGATGAAAATGCGATGGAAACCCTCAAGGAGCCGTCGCCGCACAACGACAAATGATGGGTCGCTCAGGTACGAATAGCTGGAAACAAAACAGATAATTCCGCGGCCTGATCGCTCGGTGATGCGCCGTTCGGCTACGCGCAGAAAACGGGTGTAAAGCTCATCGAGATTGTATTTGCGAATGTTCCAGTCAGAACGAAGGCCCTGTTTGAAGGGCTCAACTAAGCCCTCTTCTTCATTCGGGCTGACACCTGCAAATGCGTTGTACGGCGGGTTGCCAATAATCACTAAGATCGGATCGACACGCTTTACCCGCTCGGCGGCGTCACGCTCGGGCTGAAGCTCCGGAAGGAGCAATTGGTCGACCGGCCCTTCCGGCTCATTCCATCCGGTAAGAGCATTTGTAAGGTAGACCGCAGCGCGCTCCTGAGCACTCAGCGGTGCGCCCGCGTGAGCCAGCATCATTCCAATCTGCCAATGCGCGACCACGAATGGCGCGGGCATCAGTTCAAATCCGAAGAGCCGCTCACGGGCCGCGGTGTTCAAATCATGCGCGACGAGTGCATCTTCGCCCTGCTCGCGCAAGCGCTGCTCAATCACCCTCAGCACTTCGACGAGGAAGGAACCGGTTCCGCAGCAAGGGTCCAGCACATGGACGTCGGGGCTTGCCAGGCCGGCTTCAATCCCTAATTCCTCGCGGAGCGCGAGGTCCACGCGCTCCACCATGTAGGTGACGATTTCGGGCGGCGTGTACCAGACGCCGAGTTGCTTGCGCAGCGCAGGATCGAAATGAGCGAGGAACGGTTCGTAGAAATATTGGACGGCGCGCCCCTCATCAAAAGCCTCGAAAAATGTCGTTCGGTCGACCCGATGGAGCGCTTCTCCGGTCCAGTCGAGTATCTCGACCAATCCAAGCGGACCCAACCGGCTTGGCGTCGCCACCTGTTCGAACAAGGTGCGGACCATTGGCACGTGCATCGTCCATCCGGCGGCGTGCCAGTCGAAACGTGCCGTAGCCTGCGGTGGAAGCTCCCGCGCCCATTGCACCCATGCGCTAAAGATGCCGTAGAACAGCGTCTGGACGAGGGTTGACCGGAAGAAATGCTCGCCCTTGGCATCGTCGAACCGCAGACCCAACGCCTGCTCTAGGCCTGAGCGAACTGTCTGCAATGCCGGCAGGTCGGCGCTTGCTTCGATCCGGCGGAGAGCATCGCGGGCATAGGAGGCCAGAAGCCATGCCAAATCCGACGCCCGAGTGAGCGGGGCCAGATAGCTGAGAGCGCGTCGAAGGTAGTCGTGGAGCGCCTCAGCAAGCTGGTCGAGTGTCTCATCGACAGATGTGTGATGTAGGTTCCAAAACGCGGCGTCACTGGAAGCAAGGCTGAATGCTTCGAGACGAACTGGTTGACCTTGCGCGTCTCGTCCAATCAGGAGGAAGGCGCGATAATTAGAGACCAAAACAAGCCCATAGTGCTGCCAGTATTGTGAGACCTGCGACGTATCGGCAGTGAACCATGTCTCTTCGGCCAAGCCCTTCACTTCGACCACGCCACGCTCGGGCGCTGCACCGGTGCCGGGCGCGGGTTCACCCCCTCGGCACTGTGCTTGGCTGTAAAGTCCGAAATCTGGGTGTCCGGCACCTTGGTTGCGTATCTGACCGTTCGCGATCACCCGTGGTCGCAACTGGCGGCCGACCCCATTCAAAAGGTTTTCGAGGGCGCTGTAGTAGGATGTCTCGTTCGTCGCCGCGCCGGTCGCACGAATCTCCCGCATACGCGTCAAATATGCGTCCAAGAGTTCACGACTGGATTCGGCCAATTCGATTCACCTGCAGCAACTGGATGTGAACCTTCATGGCAGCCGTGCAGGGAAAAATCGACTACATCCGCACTGCGTTGGGGCCGAGGGCTACCGACGCCGTTGAATTTACCGCCCTCGGAGCATTTTTGCCGAGGACAAGATCCGGCGAGCGTCGCCCGACATTTCCTATCGCTAAAGCGACGCGACCGGTGCGGTAATGGCCATCATGTCGATTCTTCGGACAATCTCCATCCTCGGCTTCTGGTTTTCGCTGCGCCGCAGCGTCGATAAGATTGCCTTAAGCTAAGCGGTGTGTGGCCTTCCACAGGAGGACCGCAATGCTTGTCAAAATTCTACCATCACGCGGTTGCTGCTGATGATGGCGCTCGTGCGGGTGGCGCTAACGCGACCACTCACCTTCATCGTGATGGCAGTGCTGATCTTTGGTCTCGGCATTCTGTCCGTCCTTCGGATGCCGGTCGACATCTTCCCGCGCATCGGTGTGCCGGTGATCGCGACGGCCTGGACCTTCAACGGCCTGTCCCCGGACGACATGGCGGGGCGGATCATCAACCCGTTCGAGCGCGTGCTGACCACGACCGTCAACGACATCGACCGGATCGAGAGCCAGTCGATGAACGGCGTCGCCGTCGTGCGCATCTACTTCCAGCCCAATGTAGATATTCGTACCGCGACCGCCCAGGTCACGTCGATTTCCCAGACGATCCTGCGCCAGCTTCCCCCCGGCGTCACCCCGCCCGTCATCGTCAACTATGACGCCTCGACCGTGCCAATCGTGCAGGTCGCGCTGTCGGGCGAGGGCCTGAGCGAACAGCAGCTCTACGATCTGGGGGCAAACCAGATACGGCCTCAGCTCATCACCGTGCCCGGCGTGGCCATGCCCTTCCCCTTCGGCGGCAAGCAGCGCCAGATCCAGATCGACATCGACCCCGAGGCGCTGCGGTCCAAAGGGCTGTCAGCGGGCGACGTCGCCGCGGCGATCGCCGCGCAGACGCAGATCACGCCCGCCGGCTTCGCCAAGGTCGGCGGCCTTCAGTATAACGTCCGCCTCAACAACGCGCCGGGCTCGGTCGAGCAGCTCAACAATCTCCCGGTCAAGGTGGTCGACGGCGCGACCATCCTGATGCGCGATGTCGCCCAGGTTCGCGACGGCGCACCGCCGCAAACCAACATCGTGCAGGTCGAAGGTCAGCGATCGGTGCTGATGACCGTGCTCAAGAGCGGCGCGGCTTCGACCCTCACCATCGTCGACACGATCCGCAACCGCATCCCCCAAATCGTCGAGGGGCTGCCCAATGCGCTCCGCGTCCAGCTCATCGGCGACCAGTCGGTTCTGGTGAAGGCGGCGGTGTCCGGCGTGGCGTTCGAGGGCGCCCTTGCGGCCGTTCTCACCTCGCTGATGATCCTGCTGTTCCTCGGCTCCTGGCGCTCGACGGTCATCATCATCATCACCATCCCGCTGGCGATCCTCGGCGCGATCTTCGGCTTGGGGCTCACCGGCAACACCCTCAACATCATGACGCTCGGCGGCCTGGCGCTGGCGATCGGCATCCTCGTCGACGATGCGACCGTCACCATCGAGAACGTCAACTGGCACCTCGAGCACGGCAAGCCGGTGGTGCGCTCGATCATGGACGGCGCAGCCCAGATCGTCACCCCGGCCTTCGTCGCCGTGACCTGCATCTGCATCGTCTTCGTGCCGATGTTCTTCCTTCCCGGCGTCGCGGGCTATCTGTTCGTGCCGATGGCGCTCGCCGTCATCTTCGCGATGATCGCCTCGTTCATCCTGTCGCGCACGCTGATCCCGACCATGGCGATGTATCTGCTGCGCCCGCATCATCACGGGGAGGAGGCTGCCCGCGCTTCCTCGCGCAACCCGCTGGTCCGGTTCCAGCATCGCTTTTCCACGCGGTTCGATGCGGTCCGCGACCGCTTCGGGCATCTCCTCGCGCGCGTGCTCGCGGGCCGCAAGCTGTTCATGCCGGCCTTCCTCGGCGTGATGGTCGCCTCGCTCCTCCTGATCCCCACCCTCGGGCGCGACTTCTTCCCAAGCGTCGATGCCGGGCAGATCACGATGCACGTGCGGGCGCCGGCAGGGAGTCGGATCGAGGATACCGCCACGCTGCTCTCGCGCGTGCAGGCCCGCGTGCGCCAGATCATTCCTGCCGAGCAGATTAAGTCGGTGGTCAGCAATGTCGGGCTTTCGTCGGCCCCGCTCAACACGATCTACAACAATTCGGGCACCGTGGGATCGAACGACGGCGACCTCCTCATTACGCTCGGCGAAGAGCGCACTGCTACGGCGGATCATGTCGCGACCCTGCGCCGCGAACTGCCCAAGAGCTTTCCGGGCATCGACTTCGCGTTCCTGCCCGCCGACATCACCAGCCAGATCCTCAACTTCGGCTCGCCCGCACCGATCGATATTCAGGTGCGCGGCCGCAACGTTGCAGCCAATGAAGCCTATGCGCAGAAGCTGCTGAAGCGCATCCGCGGCGTGCCCGGGCTTGCCGACGCGCGCATCCAGCAATCCTCGCGCGCGCCGCAGCTCGACGTCAACATCGACCGAGCCCGCATCGCGCAATATGGCCTTACCCAACGCGACGTCACGACCAACATCGCGACGGCGCTCGCCGGCACCCAGCAAACCGCGCCGGTCTATTGGCTCAATCCGGAAAACGGCATCTCCTACCCGGTGGTGGCGCAAGTGCCCGAACTCGATGTCGACACCATCGCCGCGATCGAGTCCCTGCCGGTTTCGGGAACCGGCGCCGGCTCGGCGCAGACGCTCGGCGGGCTTGGTACGGTCACGCGCAACACGACGATCAATGTCGCGAGCCGCTCCGACATCCAACCCGTCATCAACATCTACGCCAGTCCCCAGGCGCGCGACCTCGGCGCCGTCGTCGGCGATATCCAGCGCATCATGGCCGATCTCGACGGCGAGCGCCCCAAGGGCGTCACCGTCAGCATCGCCGGCCAGTATCAGACGATGAACCAAGCCTTCAGCGGGCTCGCCTTCGGCCTGATCGGCGCGGTGCTGCTCATCTATCTGGTCATCGTCGTAAACTTCCAGAGCTGGATCGATCCGCTCGTCATCATCGGCGCGCTTCCGGCGGCCTTCGCCGGCATCGTCTGGATGCTGTTCATCACCGGCACGACGATCTCGGTGCCGGCGCTGACCGGTGCGATCATGTGCATGGGCGTCGCGACCGCCAACTCGATCCTTGTCGTCAGCTTCGCGCGAGAGCGACTTGCCGTGCTCGGCGACGCGACCCAGGCGGCGATCGAGGCGGCGACGGTGCGCTTCCGCCCGGTGCTGATGACCGCGCTGGCGATCATCATCGGCATGGCGCCGATGGCGATCGGCATCGGCGAAGGCGCCGAGCAGAACGCCCCGCTCGGCCGCGCGGTCATCGGCGGGCTCATCTTCGCGACAGTGGCGACGCTGCTGTTCGTGCCCGCCTTGTTCAGCTTCGCGCACCGCAAGGGCGCCCCCTCAACCCGGGAGCTAGATCTCCAGCATGCCTGATACGACCAAACCCAATCGCGCCAGGCTCTATGGCGGCGCGGCCATCATCGCCGTGGCGGCGCTTGTCGGCGGCGGCCTCGTGACCCGCAACATGGCGGAACACGAGCAAGCCGCAGTTGCAGCCGAAAACGCGCTGCCGACCGTCAGCGTCGCGCCGCCGCGCGCTTCGGAGGCCGGCGAGATCGTGCTGCCGGGCAATCTCGATCCCTACAACCGCGCGGCGATCAATGCCCGTGTCAGCGGCTATGTGCGCGAATGGCGCGCCGATATCGGCGATCAGGTGCGACGCGGCCAGATGCTCGCGGTTCTCGATGCGCCGGAGATCGAACAGCAGCTCGCCCAGGCTCGCGCCGCCTATCGCACCGCAAGCGCTGACCGGGGCCTGGCCGAGACGACCGCGACCCGCTGGGACGGCCTGCTGAGGAAGGACGCCGTGTCGCGGCAGGAGGCGGATGAGAAGCAAGGCCAGTTCGCTTCGGCCAATGCCCGCGCCGAGGCAGCCCAGGCCGATGTCGGGCGTCTGAACGCGCTGCGCGGCTTCACCCGCCTCACCGCGCCCTTCGATGGCGTGGTCACGAGCCGATCGGCGCAGCTCGGCGCGCTGGTCAACGCCAACGCTGCCGGCGCCGAGCCACTGTTCACCATCGCCGATGTCAGCCGCCTGCGGCTCTACGTCCGCGTGCCCCAGGCCGCTGCCGGCCAGCTTGCGCGCGGCACGCGCGCGACGTTCACGGTGCCCGATCGGCCCGGAGAGACCTTCGAGGCGAGCCTGTCACGCCTCGCCGATGCGGTCGATCGCCAGTCCGGCACGATGCTGGTCGAGTTCCTCGTCGACAATGCGGCGCGCCGCCTGCGCCCCGGCGGCTATGCCGAAGTGCATATCGCCCTCCCCGGCGGCACCGGCACATTCCAGATACCGGCCAGCGCGCTGATCCTTGGCTCCGAAGGCGCCCGCGTCGCGATCGTCGATGGCCAGGGCAAGGTGGCGCTCCGGCGCGTGACGACCGGACGGGATCGCGGCCCGACGATCGAGATCCTGTCGGGACTCGGCCCCACGGACCGCGTCATCCAGACTCCGCCCGACGCACTCGCGGCAGGAGACAGGGTGCGCGTGGTTCCCGCACGGCAGCCGGCGGCGCCCAATGCGAAGCGCTAGTCTCGCAGCGCTCGCCGCACTCGGTCTTGCCGGCTGCTCGACGCTGCCGCCGATGCAGACGCCGTCGATCGACGCGCCGGCGCAGTTCCGCCATGCCGAGGGATGGTCGAGCGCCGCACCGGGCGATCATCTCGCGCGCGGTGACTGGTGGCGCGCGTTCGGCGACCCGGTGCTCGACGGTCTCATGGCGCGCCTCGATGAGAGCACGCCGACGCTCGCCGCGGCGCTTGCGCGCTACGACCGGTCGCTGGCGGCGGCGCGCGCCACGCGCGCCGACCTGTTCCCCAGCGTCGACCTCTCGGGCAGCGCATCGCGCGAGCGGCTATCCGCCGGGCGCCCGATCGGCCCCGGGCAGCCCATCACCACCAACCAATATATCTTCGGCATCGGGCTCGATTACGAACTGGATCTATGGGGACGGGTCCGCAACAGCGTGCGCGCCGCCCGCGCCGATGCCGAGGCGCAGGAAGCCGCGCTGCGCTCGGCCAGGCTCAGCCTGCAAACCTCTGTCGCCGACCTTTACGTCCAGCTTCGCGCCGTCGATGCGGAGCAGGCGTTGCTGGCGCGCACCGTGGCGGCCTTCACCCGCGCGGACGAGTTGATCGTGACGCGCTACGAGGGCGGGATCGCGTCGGGCGTCGATCGCAGCCGATCGCTGGCGCAGGTCGCCGACGCCCGCGCCCGCAGCGAGGCGCTGAAGGCACGGCGGGCGGGCCTTGAACACCGGATCGCTGCGCTGGTCGGCGAAGTCGCCTCCACCTTCTCGATCGCGCCCACCGAACGCGAGCTGGCGCTGCCATCGTTCGCCGCGGGGCTCCCTTCCGAGCTGCTGCAGCGCCGTCCCGACATCGCCGAGGCGCAGCGCCGGCTCGTCGCCGCCAATGCGCGGATCGGGGTTTCGCGCGCCGCCTTCTATCCCAGCATCAGTCTGGGGCTCGGCGCTGGCTATCAGGCGACCCAGGCGCCGATTATCGGCGCCGACACGTTGTTCTGGGGTCTCGGCCCGGTCAGCACGCTCCTCAACCTGTTCGATGGCGGGCAGCGCCGGGCCCGGCTCGACATGAGCCGCGCCGAATATGCCGAACTCGCCGCCGACTATCGCCAAACCGTCCTCGATGCGTTTCAGGAGGTGGAGGACGGCTTGTCGCGTTCGAATGCCTTGGCCAGTCAGGATCGCGAGCAGCGCATCGCTGCAGGCGCGGCCGCGCGCGCGGAAAGCCTGGCGCTCGATCGCTACCGCGACGGCGCGGCCGACTATCTGGAAGTCGTGACCGCCCAGACCGCGGCGCTGTCGGCGCAGCAGGCGAGCATCGCGGTATCGTTCGACCGCGCCCGCACGACGATCGCCCTGGTCCGGGCGCTGGGGGGTGACGCGGCCGCACCGTCATGACGGCCGAGAGGCGAAGACTGTCGCGCCGGGAACTACTCCAGCTCGGCGGCTTGGTCGCAGCCGGTTACGGCGTCAGCGTTTTTCTTCAGGCGACCGCGCCGCTTGGCCGGGACATGTCGACCAACTCCCAGGCGCAGGCGCTCCTGCGCAATCCCGGCGGCCCCACCGAGGGGCCGGACGATGCGGACCTGCGCGTCGTGATCTTCACCGACTATCAGTGCCCGGCATGCCGCAAGGCGGCGCCGGACCTGGATGCCGCCTTCCGCGAAGATGGCCGTGTCCAGTTGGCCTATAAGGACTGGCCGATCTTCGGCGCACTCTCGGAGCAGGCAGCGCGGGTCGCGCTCGCCGCGCATTACCAGGGGATCTACCCGCCCATTCATCACGCCCTCATGCGCGAGCGGCGCCAGCTCGAACGCAATGTTCTCGAACTGGTTGTGCAGCAGGCTGGGGGCCGCTGGGACCGGATCGAACGCGATTTGAAGGATCATGCCCAGGCGATCGACCTGACGCTTGGCAGGAACCGGGCCGACGCCTTCTCGCTCGGTATCGCCGGGACGCCGGCGTTCCTGATCGGCCCGCTGCTCGTCATCGGCGCGCTGTCCCAAAGCGAGTTCAAAGAAGCGTTTCACCAGGCAAGGGGCCTCGCCCCTTCCTGATCGAAGGAAAGGAATGACGATGCGAGGTTGGCTGGCAGGATTGGTCCTGGCCACGATGGGCGGCGGCGCTGTCGAGGCGAAGGATCGGAGCTTCACGATCCTGCACACCAACGACATGCACGGGCGCCATGCGCCCATCACCGTTGCGCCCGGCAATGCCACCTCGCAGACCGGCGATACCGGCCGCACCCCTGTCGAGTTCGCCCGCACGGGCAGGATCGGCGGCTTTGCCGCACTGGCGGGTGTGGTCGAGCGCACGCGCCGGGAACAAGGCCCCGCCAACGTGCTGCTCGTCGATGCCGGCGACACGTTCAGTGACGATTTCGTCGGCAACGCGACCCGCGGCGAAACGATGATCCGGCTGATGAACCAGCTCGGCTATCAATTCATGGCGCTCGGCAATCATGATTTCGACTATGGCCTTGAGCGCACGCGCGAGCTGCAGGCGCTCGCCACCTTCCCGATGCGCGGCGCCAATACCCTGGAGAAGGGCTCGCCTGTCTTCGGCGAGCCGTGGAAGATCTTCGAGGCGGGCGGCGTGCGGATCGCGATGCTGGCGCTCAGCTATCACAATACCGGCCTCACGGGTTCCAAGAGTAACGTCGAGGGGCTGACTTTCGCGAACGGGATCGAGACGACCCGGCGCTATCTGCCTCGGCTTCGCGAACAGGCCGATATCGTCGTGCTGCTGTCGCATCAGGGCACGGCCGTCGATCGCAAGCTCGCCCGCGAGGTTCCCGGGGTCGACATCATCATCGGCGGCCATTCGCATGACCTGATCGCCCCGGCCGAGAAAATCGGCGGCACATGGATCGTCCAGGCTCTGTCAGACGCCGCGATGATCGGCCGCCTGACCGTCGTGGTTGGCGCTGGCGGGCGTATTCGGCAGCTCGACAGCGGCGTGGTCGAATTGTGGAACGACCAGCATCCCGATGACCCGGCGATGGCGGCAGCGGTCGCCCGCGAGGACGGCCCCTACAGGCGCGAGATGGACGAAGTGCTGGCGACTGCCACCGACCGCATCGGGCGCCGATACAAATCGGAGAGCCCGTTCGATGCGCTGGTGGGCATGATCCTGCGCGAGGAAACCGGCGCCGACGTCGCATTCATGCCGGGCGTCGGTTACGGTGTCTCGATCGAGCCGGGCCCGGTAACTCGCGACCGGCTCTACACCCTCTTGCCCCACCCGACCAAACTGGTGACGTTGACGATGACGGGCGCACAGGTCCGATCGGTTCTCGAGCAAAGCGCCACGAACCTTAGCCCCGATGACGATCTGGCCCGAGTCGGCGGCCTCGTGCAGACATCGGGCATAGCCTGGACGGCCGATCTCAACCGGCCAGCGGGAAACCGTATCACCCACGCCGCGATCGACGGCCGTGCGATCGAGCCGCAGGCGCGTTACAAGGTCGCGACCAATGCCGGGATGCTCGACGGGCTCCATCGCTACACCGCCTTTGCCCAGGGCGAGGACATCCATACCGATGAACGCAGCGTCACCGCGATCGTCGAGGGCGCTTTGCGGAGGATGAAAGTGGTGGCGGCGCCTGCGAGCGGCGCGGTCCGGATCGTAGCATCGTCTGCGTCATAAACAGCGTGAGCAGTAAGATGGCGGCTGCCAGCGGCAAAGCTGTTCCCCATCGGCTGACGAGCGTTGCGGGTCCGATCGCCGGGAGCACCGTATCGAGCCGCGCCGCCTCATGCGGGGGCAGGCTCGCGGCGATGCTCCCATCAGAGCGGATGACCGCGGTGTGGCCGGTCGGCGTCGCTCGGATGATTGGCACGCCTTCCTCGATCGCCCGCAGGCGCGCCTGCGCCAGATGCTGTTCGGGGCCGCCCGCGCCGAACCAGGCATCGTTCGACGGATTGAACAAAAAGGCGGGACGCCGCGCCTGATCGACGACGGCGGACGGGAAGATAATCTCGTAGCAGATCGATACGCCGGCGCGCAGGTCGCCGATCGCCAGCGTATGTGGACCCGGCCCAGGCACGAAGGCAGCTTCGCCGGGAACCAGGCGGCCTATACCTAGACGTCCCAGCACATCCGCAAACGGTAGATATTCGCCAAAGGGGACGAGATGCGCCTTGTCGTAGCGCCCAAGAACCCGGCCAGCGGCATCGAGCACGAACACGCTGTTGCTGTAACCGTCGGCGCCGGCCGTCCCGGTCGCCCCCGTGAACAGGAGATCGCCGGCCCGCAATATCGCAGCGGCGCGCCGACGTAGCGCCGGGTCGCTATCGAGCGGATCGATGATGGCGGCTTCCGGCCAGAAGATGAGGCGTGGCCCCAATGGCGCGCCGGGCGGACCGCTCAGCGCGCGGTAGCGCGCGAGCTGCGCCGCTCCCTGACCGGGCCGCCATTTGTCGGCTTGATCGATATTGCCCTGGACGAGGCTGATCGCCGTCGCCGTATCGCGCGCCGCACGCGGACCGGCGACGGCGATCGGCACGGTCATGACGAAGGCGGCCAGTGCCAGCGGCCGAACCCCCGCGTCGCGGGTCGCACTGGCGATCAAGCCGGCGGCCAGCAGGGTGATGCCCGACAGTCCCAGCGCGCCGATCGTGGCGGCACCGCGGGCGACTTCGCTGACAGGTAGCCAGATGGCCCCGAGCGGATTCCACGGGAAGCCGGTGAGGAGGACGCCCCGCAGCCATTCGGCGAGGACGAAGAGCGCGGCGGCACTTAGCGCGAAGGGTGTAGCCCCTGCGCGGCGCGTGACGAGATGGGCAAGGCCCAGCGGGAGCGCCCAATAGCAGGCGGTATAGGCCGCGAGGATCACCACCGCCGGCCAGCCCAGCCAAGCGGGCATGGCCGCCTGATAGGTGAAGGCGTGCGCGATCCACGTCAGGCTCGCGCAACCGAGGCCCCATCCATACCACCACCCGCTTGCCGCCGCCCGCCGCCAGTCCGGCGCCATGCCGGCGATGCGCAGCAGCAGGATGAGGCCGCCGATCGTGGCAGGCCATAGCGACCACGGCGCGAAGCCCAGCGATGACACCGCGCCGAGGGCGAAGATCCCCAAGCGCGCCGCGATCATGACGTAGCGGCTTGTTCCACCAGCATGTCGCTGGTGAGCACTTGCGGCAGCTCGCGCAGCTCGCCGCCGCGTGTCACGAACAGATAATAGGGCACAGAATTACGGCCGCGCGCGGCGAGGAAGCGCGTGATAGCGGGATCGCCGCGCGTCCAGTCCCCGACCAGCGTCGTCACGCCTGCGCGGGCGAATGCCTCTTGCGTGCTTGCCCGGTCGATCGCGACCCGCTTGTTGACCTGACAGATCAGGCACCAATCGGCGGTCATGTCGACGAACACCGGCTTGCCTTGCGCGCGCAGCTCGGCGAGCCGCGCTTCGCTGAACGGCTCGGCGCTGGCGCTCGCCGCCGTGACGGGCGGCGGCGAGGCGGGCGCGGGCAGCTCGATGACGAGCGCCAGCAGCGCCGCGCCGGCGACAACCGATAGAGCGATGCCGGTCCCCTTGCCGCCCGATTGACGCAGCCCCGCCCACCATAGGGCGACCGCTGCCATAGCGGCGAGGAGCAGGCCAATAACCAGTCCATCAACGCCGCTCTGACGTCCCAGCACCCAGGCGAGCCCGATCGCGGTCAGCAGCATCGGGATGGCGAGCAGCCTGCGGAAGGTTTCCATCCATCGGCCGGGCTTGGGCAGCACGCGCCGCAATGCCGGTACGAAGGCGATCAACAAGAATGGCAGCGCCATGCCCGCGCCAAGGCCGGCGAACACCGCCAGCGTCGCCGGCGCCGGCAACACCAGCGCGGCGCCCAGCGCCACCCCGAGGAAGGGACCGCTGCAGGGCGTTGCGATCACCGCCGCGAGCGCGCCGGTGCCGAACGCACCGCTCCAGCCCGGCTGCGCCAGACGGCCGCCGGACAGCGATATGCCCCTGATCTCGAAGAGCCCCGCGAGATTGAGTGCGATGCCCAGCGACAGCAGCATGAGCAGGAGGATGATGCGAGGATCCTGCAACTGAAACGACCAGCCAATATCGTGGCCAAGCGCGCGCGCCGCGATCAGGATCGCGCCGAGTAGTGCCGTCGTGGCGACGCTGCCGGCGAAATAGGCGATGCCCTCGATCCGCGCGGCGCTGCGATTGCCGCCGGCCCTGGCGAGGCTCAGCGCCTTCAACGACAAGATCGGAAACACGCACGGCATGAGGTTGAGCAGCAGCCCGCCGATCAAGGCGCCCATCAGCGCGGCGAAGAGCGCTGGCGTCGCGCCGGCGGACGTCACCCTGCCCGGATCGGCGGGAGGGGCCTGTAACGTCTCAGGATCGCCGCTGAGGACCAGCTTGGGCGTGTCGGGCAGTTCCGTCACCCCCGGCGATGCAAGCGCCGCTACGGACCCGGCTTTGGCAGTGAGGGCGACACTGCGCCGCCCGTCGCTCAGGACGCCGCTGAAATTTCCGCTGGGGCGCTCGCCTGTGGCAGCCACCCGCACCGTGACGGCACCACCCGCCGCGCGGGTCACGCTTTGCGGCGTTGCCGCCTCAAACCAATCGGCCGAAGCGGGGAACAGGCGCGCCTTGGCGGGATCGAGCGAACCCGCACCGGCAATGTCGAACACCAGGTCGGGGCCAATACGGGCAAAGGTGCCGCTGGCGCCGCTGGCGCCGCTGCGCGGCAGCGCCGCCTCGGCCGCCGAGATGATCGCGGGCGCGCCGCTCGCCGGGGCGCCGTCGCCTGACACGAGCTGAAGCCGAAGCGTGGCACGCTCCGGGACGCATAACGTGTCGGAACAGGCCAGCCAGTTCAGATCGACCGCGATCGGCAGCGCTGTCCCGGGCGCGATCGACGGGGCGAGCTTGAGGTCCGCCAGGAGCGTGAATGGGCCTTCGTGGACGTAGCTGGCGATACCGGCCAGTTCGAGCAGCGTGGGCGCGGGGTGCCGAAGCGCGCCGATCGTTGCGCCCGCCGGCGCCTGCCACTTTGCCTCTACGGAAAGACCGCTATCGCCGGGGTTGATCCAATAGCCGTGCCATCCCGCCTCGGGCGCCATGCGAATGGCGATGCGGGTCGTAGCCCCCGGGCGCGGCGTGTCGCTCGCCGCGACGATCGATGCTGCGATGTGAGGCCGGGGCTGCGCGTGCGCCGGGACGGCCAGGCCGGCAAGGATCAGCGCGATCATCGCGGCAAGACGCTTCAGCCAGAGCATGGCTGACGATGACGGCGATGGCGCGTGCCGCGCAGCTTGCAGGGGACGGGTCATGCGTCATCGCATCGACCCGCCACCTTAAGGCCCGCTTAGCAGTCCCCCACGCGGTGCAGCGCTCAATCGGGAATGAGCGCCCAGCCCTTGAGCTGCAACGTCGCCAGCGTCACCATGGCAGCGAGATCGACTGTCACGTCCCGCGATACCGACGCCGGTTCGATGCCCGCCCGCCCGAGGGCCTGGCCGCAGACATGGATTTCGACGCCCGCTTGCCGAAGCGCCGCGATCAGCGCCGTGTTGGGATTGGCACGCCCAAAGCGCGCCTGATAGGCCGCATCGTTCATGATGATCGGCGTTGCGGGACCATGGATCACCGCGACCAGCGCACCGGGCGCGGGGTTCACGCCCTTCGAACCCAGCAGATTGACGAAGCGCGCGACGCGATCGAGCGAGGGGTTCACCTCTTCGGGCTTCGCGGCCGCCTTGGTGACGTTGAAGACCGCCCGGTAATTGACGGCCGTGTCGGGCTGATTGGCGGCATCGGGCAATGGCGTGATCGTACCGAAGCCGGCGATGACCGGATGCGCCGGATCGCGCGCACCCTGAGCCTGTACCGCACCGGGCTCAAAGCTCATGGCGAGCACCGCCAGCAGGAGAAACGGACGTCTGCGGTTCATCATAGCGCACTCCCAGCTTGTTCTTCCTGGCGGGGTCGCCGCGGCGGCCCTCACTTTGCTCGCCCGCCTCGGCGCTGACGAATAGCACCTTGGCGGACAGCGCAACGCCGTTCGCGGTCTCGTGGGCAGCGAACACACGCGCCAGATCCTCGCGGACGACATCCTGCAGGGCGCGGTCGCCTTTCAGCAGGTCTGCGACATGCATCGATTCCAGTACGAAGGCGGCGGCAGCATCGGGTTTGTTGCCCGGCCCGCCGATATAATAGGCGCCCTCCCACGGCACGATGTGCGGCTCGGCGAAGCCGGCTCGGGTCAGGAGGTCGCGAAGATATTCCGGTTCGCCCAGAGCGAAGGGTCCGGGCGCGCGGGGCGCGGGCTTGGGCATCTCGACATGCCTTGCGAGGACATCCGTCACCGCTACGAACCAAGGGTTCTCGCCGGCCCTTGCCCACACCGCGATATCGAGCCGGCCGCCGTCGGCGACCATGCAGCGCAGATTGGCAAAGGCCGCATAGGGATCGTCGAAGAACATCGTGCCGAAGCGCGAGAACAGGCGATCGAAGGGAGCCGACGCGGGCATGGCGACGCCCGCGTCACCCAGCTCGAAAGCGATATTGGCGATGCCTTCGGCCTCGGCGCGCGAGCGCGCCGCCTCGACAAGCGCCGGCGAAATATCAAGACCCGTCACCGCGCCATCGGGGCCGACTGCCCGCGCGATCTGCCGGCTCGTCCACCCGCCGCCGCAGCCGATGTCGATCACCCTCTCGCCGGGGCGGTAGCCGGCCTGGGTCAGCAGCGCCGTGCCGATCGGTTCGATCATGCGCTCCAAACCGTCGAGATTGGCGAGCCAGCGCTCGCCCGATCCACCCGCCCATTCCGATGCCGGCAGCCCGCCATCCTTATGCCCGTCGGTCAGCTTGTCATTCATAGCGGGCGCTCCCTTGCGCTTACTGTTTGAGCACCAGGCGGATGCCATAGGCGACACCCGCGAGGATCACGACGCTCGCGAGCCAGATCGCCGCGAACCAGAGCAGCCGCCGCCAGAGCGGGCTTTGCGGTTCAGTGGTATCCAGTCTCATCGACTTTCCCTCGGAAGACCCAATAGGCCCAGACCGTGTAGGCGAGAATGACCGGCACCAGCACGGCCGCGCCGATCAGCATGAACACCTGGCTGCGCTCGGGCGCTGCCGCCTCCCAGATCGAGACTCGCCCCGGGATCACGTCCGGCCAGATCGAAATGGCGAGGCCGATCATCGAGAGGCCGAACAGCGCCAGCGTCAGGAAGAACGGCGTCCAGTCCCGCCCCTTGAGGATCGCGCGCCACGCGAGGAAGCCGGTGACGGCGACCAGCAGCGGCATCTGCGCGCTGGCGAGCACGCCGGGCCATTCGAACCAGCGGCGGTAATATTGACCTTCGAGAAACGGCGTCCACGCGCTCACCACCGCGATCGCGACGAGCAGCGCGGGCAGCAGCGGCTTCGCGATGCGGCGGGCCTGATCGTGCAGCGGTCCTTCGGTTTTCCAGATCAGCCAGCAGGCGCCCAGCAAGGCGTAGCCGATCAGCAGGCTGACGCCCGTCGCGATCGAGAATGGCGACAGCCATTCCCACCATCCGCCGGCATAGGCGCGGCCCTCGACCGTGATGCCCTGCAGCAGCGCGCCGAGCGTGATGCCCTGCGCCAGCGTCGCGACGATCGAGCCGGCACTGAACGAGAAATCCCAGAAGCGCCGGTGCGCCGGATCGCGCCAGCGGAACTCGAAGGCCACCCCCCGGAACACGAGACCGAGCAACATGGCGATCAGCGGCGCATAGAGCGCCGGCAGGACGATCGCATAGGCGAGCGGGAACGCCGCGAGCAGGCCGCCGCCGCCCATCACCAGCCAGGTTTCGTTGCCGTCCCAGACGGGCGCGATGCTGTTCATCGCCATGTCTCGGTCGCGGCCGACCGCGAAGCGCGGGAACAGGATGCCGATCCCGAGATCGAACCCGTCCATCACCACATAGGCAGCGACGGCGAAGGCAATGATGCCGGCCCAGACGATGGTGAGATTGATCATGGCTGGCCTCCCTCGATCGCCGGGGCCGGCGTGATGCCGGCGGTGCGCACCGGGCCATGGATAGGCACGGGATCCTCGTGCGGCTCCGGCGGCTTGGCCATGAGCTTGAGGATATACATCGTGCCGGCGCCGAAGACCGCGAAATACACGGTGATGAAGGCGAGCAGGGACGCGGCGACCGCCGGCGCGTCGAGCGGCGCGACCGACTGCGCCGTGCGCAGCAGGCCATAGACGGTCCAGGGCTGGCGGCCGACTTCGGTCGTCACCCATCCCGCGATCACCGCGACGAAGCCCGATGGCCCCATCACGATCGCCGCACGGTGCAACCAGGGCCAGTCGTAAAGCCGCTTTCGCGCACGCGCGAGCAGGCTCCAGAGCCCGAGTCCGAGCATGGCGAAGCCGATCCCGACCATGATCCGGAAGGCCCAGAACACCGTCCCGACCGGCGGTTGCCGATCATCGGGCACGGTATCGAGACCGGCCAGCGGCGCGTTCGGATCGTGCTTGAGGATGAGCGATGACGCCTTGGGTATCTCGACCGCGAAATCGACCCGTTTTTCCGTGCTGTTGGGGATGCCGAACAGGATCAGCGGGGCGCCAGCGGGATGGCTTTGATAGTGCCCTTCCATCGCCATGACCTTGGCGGGCTGATGCTCCAGCGTGTTGAGCCCGTGCATGTCGCCCGCGAAAATCTGGACCGGCGCGACCAGCGCGGCCATCCACATCGCCATCGAGAACATGGTGCGCGCGCCAGGATTGGTGCGATCCTTGAGCAGGTGCCAGGCGCCCACCGCACCGACCACGAACGCGGTCGTGAGATAGGCGGCGATGACGGTGTGGACGAGGCGATAGGGGAAGCTGGGATTGAAGATGATCGCGGCCCAGCTCGGGCCGGGCAGGAACTGGCCGTTCGCGCCGATCTCGTAGCCGGTCGGCGTCTGCATCCAGCTATTGGCCGACAAAATCCAGAATGCGGAGATGAAGGTTCCGAGCGCCACGAGGCAGGTCGCCGTGAAATGCAATTTCGGGCCGACCTTGTTGATGCCGAACAGCATGACGCCGAGGAACCCGGCCTCGAGGAAAAAGGCGGTCAGCACCTCATAGGCCATCAGCGGGCCGATCACCGGCCCGGCCTTGTCGCTGAACACTGACCAGTTGGTGCCGAACTGGTAGGACATGACGATGCCGGAGACGACGCCCATCGCAAAGGCTACCGCGAAGATCTTCAGCCAGTAGCGGTAGAGGTTGGCATAGACGCCGCTTCCGGTCTTCAGCCACAGCGCTTCGAGCACCATCAGATAGCTCGCCAGCCCGATCGAGAAGGCCGGGAAGATGAAGTGGAAGCTCACCGTGAAGGCGAACTGCGCGCGCGCAAGAAAGAGAGCATCGAACGATTCGAACATGGCCTGTCCTCAACGGCGTCGGCTTGGCGCGCCCATGCATGTGGTGGCGGGGAAGCGACCCAGGGCCGCTCCTCCGCGGCGATTCAGTCGACCATCGTCGTGCGCAGGTAGGATCGATGCTCGGTCCAGCCTTGCGGAAACAGGCGGCGGGCGTCCTCGTCGCCGATCGACGGCGGGATGATGACCTCCTTGCCCGGCATCCAGTCCGCCGGCGTGGCGATCCGGCTCCGGTCGCCGAGCTGCAGCGCATCGATGACCCGCAGGATTTCATCGAAGTTGCGCCCGACGCTCATCGGATAGGTCATCGAGAGCCGGATTTTCTTCATCGGATCGATGATGAACACCGAGCGCACCGCCGCCGTCTCGCTCTGCTCGGGATGGATCATGTCATACATGCGGGCGATGGCGAGATCGGCGTCGGCCACGATCGGGAAGCGCAGATCGGTATGCTGGGTCTCGTTGACGTCCGCGATCCACTTGCGATGTTCGTCGGCGGTGTCGGTGGACAGGCCCAGGGGCTTGGTGCCACGCTGCGCGAACTGCTCGGCGAGCTGCGCGGTGCGGCCCATCTCGGTCGTGCAGACCGGCGTGAAGTCGGCGGGATGGCTGAAGAAGAACACCCAGCTATCCCCGGCCCACTCGTGGAAGCTGATCGGCCCGAGCTGGGTATCGACGGTGAAGTCAGGCGCGGTGTCGCCGATGTGCAAAGTCATGGTCTTGTCCCTTTCATGCAAATAGCGCGGCGCCGCTCTTCCACAGCATGTAGAAGGCGACTGCGAAGATCAGCGACGCGAAGACGATGGTGAGCCGGCCAGTGCTGGCGCCGAGGCGGCGCGCGAGCCGGGTGCCGGCGAAGCTGCCCGCCGCGCCGCCCACGATGAACAGCAGGGCGAGCGGCCAGTCGATCAGGCCGGAGAAAGCGTAGTTGGCCGCCGTCGTCAGCCCGAAGGCCGTGACCGCGACCAGCGAGGTGCCGACCGCGAGCAGGATCGGCATGCCGGTCGAAGCCACCAACCCCGGCACGATCAGGAAGCCCCCGCCGATGCCGAAGAAGCCCGAGAACAGGCCGGAGCCCAGACCATAGCCCGCGACCTTGGGGGCTTTCTCGCGCGTGCATTCGGCGCGGGGGTCGCCAGGGTCGCCGCGGCGCTTGAGCATCAGCGCGCCGACCACCAGCATAACCAGCGCGAACAGGAACAGCAGCTTGTCGCCGTCGACCATCTTGCCGAAGGTCGAGCCGAGCGCCGCGCCGACGATGCCGCTCGCCGCGAAGATGCCGCCGCAGCGCCATTTGACGTTATGCGCCGATGCGTGATTGGCGAGGCCCGTGGCGGCGTTCGCCGCGACCGCGAGCGCGCTGGTGCCGATCGCGACATGTGCGCTCGGCACGCCGACCACATAGACCATCAGCGGGACCGCGAGGATCGAGCCGCCGCCGCCGACAAGGCCCAGGCTGAACCCGACCAGACCGCCCGACGCGAGGCCGAGCACATATTGAACGGGTTCTAGCGTCATTGCGGCTGATCGACGCGCGCCGGCCTGGCGAGCCATTCGCGCCCCTTGAGCATGCCGTGCCAGTAGATCGGCGGCAGTATGCGATCCTTCAGGAACCAGGCCCGCCGTGTCGGCCGACGCCCGTCGAGCAGCCAGGACGGGAAGCTCGGCAGCAGCTTGCCGCCATAGCCGAACTCGGCGAGCACGATCTTTCCGCGCTCGACCGTCAGCGGGCAGGAACCATAGCCGTCATAGGCCGCTTGAGGGGCCTTGCCGTCCAGCATCGCCAGCAGATTGATCGCAACGACGGGCGCCTGTTTGCGCGCCGCCGCCGCCGTCTTGGCATTGCTCGTCGTGGCGACATCGCCGAGTGCAAAGACATTGGGCCATCGGCGATGCTGTAGCGTGGCCGGGAAGACCTCGACGAAGCCGGTCTCGTCGGCGAGCGGGCTTGTCGCCACGAAGTCGGGCGCGACCTGGGGCGGCACCGCATGGAGCATGTTGAAGGAGCGCGCAAAGGTCTCGGACCGCTGCCCGAGCATGCGCCGGAACACCGCTCGCCGCCCCGGGCCGTCTACCTCGATAAGGGTGGAGCCGAGCTGCAGCCCGATCATATAGCGCTCGATGTAGCGCATGAGCGCGGGCACATATTCAGGGACGCCGAACAGGACCGAGCCGGCGGTGTGGAACTCGACGTCGATCTCCCGCAGCCGCCCGTCCCGTTCCCAGGCATGACAGGAGAGATACATCGCCTTTTGCGGCGCACCGGCGCATTTGATCGGCATGGGCGGCTGCGTGAACAGCGCTTTCCCCTTCGCCAGCGTGCGGACCAGATCGCGCGTGTAGGGCGCAAGATCATAGCGGTAGTTGGACGTGACGCCGTTCTCGCCCAGCGCCTGACGCAGGCCGGGGATGGCGTCCCAATCGAGCTTGATTCCTGCCGCGACGACGAGCGCGCGATAGCCAACCCGCGCGCCCTCGGCCAGTTCGACCTGATTGTCGTCGGGATGAAAGGCCGCAGCGCGCTGGTGCAACCAGTGCGCCGCAGGTGGCATGACATCGGCCATCGGCCGGAATGTCGCCTCCGGTTTGAAGACACCCGCGCCGACCAGCGTCCAGCCCGGCTGATAATAGTGGATTTCGGCAGGCTCGACGACGGCGATCGACAGGTCCGGCTGCCGCTTGAGAAGACTGGCGGCACAAGCGATACCCGCACTGCCGCCGCCAACGATCACCACGTCATAGTCCAGGGCAGGCCCGCCCGCCTTCATCGCAGCCGCGTACATCGCCTGCGAACGCGCGCCGGTGCGACAAAAGGCGAGAATCGGGCCGGGTAGCCTTTCGATCGCCTCGCGCATCGCCTGTGCGTCAGGCGGCGCGATATCGCGTGTCGTGACCGGCAGATGGGCAAAGCTGAGCCCGGCCGCCTCCGCCGCCTCTGCGACGGCCTTGGCGCTGGGTTGTCCGGCATCCTCGCCGTCGGGCCGGTTCGAGATGATCGCGCGAAAGCCGAGCGCGGCGATCGCGGCCATGTCCTCGGGGCCTACCTGCCCGGTCGTCGAGAAATCTCCGGTGACGGACGTGATCTTGTCCATGGCAAGTGCCTTTCGGGCTATCGGTTACGGCTCGCCCACAGCCTATGAAGAACCATCCCCGCCGCCATGGCCGCGATGAACGGAACTGTGGAAAGCGGCGCGAGGCCGAGGTTTGCGATTGCCGGGCCGGGACAGATGCCGCTCAGCCCCCATCCGACGCCGAACAGCAGCGCGCCGATCGCCAGCGGAGCATCGAGCTTGGCGGTTGCCGGAACGCGGAAGGGCTCGCCGGACAGCGCGTGCGGTGCCCGCCTCTGCACGCGCCACGCGACCGCCATCGGCAGGATCGCGCCCGCCATCACGAAGGCGAGTGTCGGATCCCAGCGGCCGAAGAGATCGAGAAAGCCCGTCACGCGCGAGGGATCGGCCATGCCGGACACAGCGAGGCCGGCGCCGAACAGGATACCACCGGCAAGAGCGATGACGACGCGCATCAGAGCAGCCCTGCCAAGCGCATCAGCCCGACGGTGGCAAAACCCGCCGCCATGAACAGCCCGGTTGCGACGAGCGAGCGCGGCGATAGCCGCGACAGGCCGCAGACCCCGTGCCCGCTGGTGCAGCCGCTGCCGAGCCGCGTGCCGAAACCTACGAGCAAGCCGCCCACAACCAGCAAGGCGAGCGAGTCCGGGAACACGATACGCACCGGCCCGGCCAGCATCACCAGTGCCGCGCCAAGCGGCAAGCCGGCCACGAAGGCGAGCGCCAGCTTGCGGTCCGCATCCGGCCCGCTCAGCCCCAAGGATGTCGCCGCGAGACCGCTGACCCCGGCGATCCGGCCGAGGCCGAGCAGCATGATCGCACCAGCGACGCCGATCATCAGTCCGCCGACAAAACCCGCGACCGGCATCGCATCGCCGAGCAGCGCGTCCATCACAGCGCGTCCAGCGGGATTTTCAGATAGCGCGTGCCGTTCTCGTCGGGTTTGGGCAGCTCGCCCCCGGCCATGTTGACCTGGATCGAGGGGAGAATGAGCTTGGGCATGCCGAGCTTCGCGTCGCGCGCCTCGCGCATCTCAACGAAGTCCTGTTCCTCCACGCCGTCATGGACATGGACGTTGGATGCGCGCTCTTCGGCGACCGTCGTTTCCCACCGGAAGTCGTCGCGCCCCGGTGCCTTGTAGTCGTGGCAGAGGAACACGCGCGTCTCGGGCGGCAAGGTCAGCAGCCGGCGGATCGAACGGAACAGCGTGCGGGCATCGCCGCCGGGAAAATCGGCGCGAGCGGTTCCGTAGTCGGGCATGAACAGCGTGTCGCCGACGAATGCCGCATCGCCGATCACATAGGCAAGATCAGCGGGCGTGTGACCGGGCACATGCAGGACCGTCACCTTGAGCTTGCCGATGGCAAACTCATCCCCGTCCTCGAACAGGCGATCGAATTGCGAGCCGTCCCGCGCAAAATCGCTGCCGGCGTTGAACACCTTGCCGAAGATGTCCTGCACCGCGAGGATCGCCTTGCCGATCGCGAGCTTTCCGCCCAGCTCGCGTTGGAGATACGGCGCGGCCGACAGGTGATCGGCATGGGCGTGCGTTTCGAGCAGCCATTCCACCGTCAGCCCCTGCTCGCGCACATAAGCGATGATGGCGTCGGCCGATGCCGTCGCGGTGCGGCCCGCAGCGGCGTCGTAGTCCAGCACGCTGTCGATGATCGCGGCGGCGCGCGTCTCCAGATCGTGCACCACATAGCTCGCCGTGTTGGTCGGCTCGTCGAAGAAAGATTTGACCTGCGGGATGCCTTCCAGCGCGGCGCGGACCTGCACGCCGGTGCGATCGAGGATCGGATCCATGGTTACGGCCTTTCGCAATCACTGTTAGACATATTTGTAAGTGTGTATGTATGTTGCGTCAATCTGTAAGTGATGGGACATGGCCGTGATGACCGCTGAGATTCCTGCTCCCACATCGCGCCCGCTCCGGATGGGCGACCCCGCGCCCGACTTCGAAGCACGCACCACCAAAGGCCCCACGCGCCTGTCCGATTATCGCGGCCGCTGGTTGGTATTCTTCTCGCATCCCGCGGACTTCACGCCGGTCTGCACGACCGAGTTCGTGGCGCTGGCGAAGGCGCAGCAACAGTTTGAACAGATGGACTGTGCGCTGCTCGCCCTCTCCGTCGACAGCCTTTATTCGCACCTCGCCTGGACGAAGGCGATCCATGAGCTGTTCGACGTCGAGATCGGTTTTCCGATCGTCGAGGATCCATCGATGGCGATCGGGCGGGCTTATGGGATGCTCGACGATGCCGCGCACGACAGCTCGGCCGTGCGCGCGACCTATTTCATCGATCCCGATGGCGTAATCCAGGCGATCACCCATTACCCGATGACTGTCGGCCGCTCGGTCGACGAGATGGTCCGCATGGTGGCCGCGCTCCAGATCGTGCGCGACGGCGATCAACTCGCGCCGGAAGGTTGGCGGCAAGGCCAACCGACTTTGCGCCCCGCGTCGAATAGCCCCGACGGCGCCGACTGGTTTTGCCGGGCATCGTCGTGACCGAGCTTTGGCAGAGCCGCGAGCGGGCGGACATCGCCGCCGAGAAGCTGAAGGCGTTCGCCCAGCCACAGCGGCTCATGGTGCTCTCGCTCTTGCTCTCGCAGGGCGAACAGCCCGTGTCGGCGATCGACGAGGCGACGGGGATCGGCCAACCGGCGCTCAGCCAGCAGCTTGCCGAGCTGCGCAAAGCTGAACTGGTGACAACCCGCCGGCAGGCGAAGCAGGTCTATTACAGCCTCGCCGATGCCGCGACCGAGCTATGCGTTCGCAGCATCGAGGCGGTGTTCGGCTCGGGCGATCCCCGGTTGGCGCCGTCCGGAACGCCAGCTCGCAACGTGAGTGCTTCCGGCGCAGCGGCCTTCGCGCGCATCCTCGACGGCAGCTAAGACCGCATCACGGTCATAGGCCCCGCCACGCCCTACGATCGTGGTCCGAAGCGGATCGCAGCGAGGAGCCCGCCCCCTTCCGCGTTACGCAGTTGCAATGTCGCGCCGGACGCATGGGCTGCGGCCTCGACAATCGAAAGTCCGAGCCCGCTGCCGGCTCCGTGACCGCCCGCGCCGCGTTCGAAACGACGAAGCAAGCGCTCGCGGTCCTCGGCCGCGATCCCCAGGCCCCGGTCGATCACCCGGATTTCGGTATGCCTTTCGTCTTCTTCGCATTCGAGACGCACCTCGCCGCCTTCGGAGGCGTAGAGGATGGCATTCTCCACGAGATTGCCGATCGCCAGACGCAGCGCGTCCGCCGTCATGGGGACGGCGATGAAAGAGCAACCATGGCCTGTCACCATCTTCATGCCCGCTGCCTCAGCCGCGCCCCGATAATCGTCCAGAACCTCCGCCAAGGCGTCATCGACAAGCGTAGTCGCGGGACAATGATCCTCGACCCGGCTTTCCTCGCGCGCCAGGTTGAGGAGCTGGCGGACCAGCCTGCTGGTGCGATCGACCGAGCGGGTAATCTGCTCCAGGGCATGATCGCGCATGCCGGCGTCGCGCGCGCGCCGGGCGACTTCGGCCTGGGTCTTGAGGCCCGCCAGCGGGGTCTGCAGTTCATGCGCGGCATTCGCCACGAAATCGCGCTCGGCGCGCCGCGCAGCGTCGAGGCGGCGGAGCAGCCCGTTCATCTCCTGCACGACCGGGCGCATCTCCACGGGTGAAGCGCCTTCATCGAAGGGCGCCAGCGCGCTCGGCGATCGCGATGCGATCCCGCGTGCCAACGTATCGAGCGGTCGCAGGCCGCGCCGGACTCCCAGCCACAGCAGCACACCGAGTGCCACCAGACCGGCGAGCGCCGGCGCCAACAGACCGATCATCATGTCGGTGACGAGCCGGCGGCGAACGCTCAGATTGTCGCCGACCATCACGCGCAGCCCCTTGGCGGCATCGATATGCGTGTAAACGCGCCATTGCTGCCCGCCGATCTCGCGTTCCGCGAAGCCTGCGCCTCCGCCACCGAGGGGCGCATCGGGCGCGCCGGCCGAACGACCGACAAGGTGGCCGCTCAAGGACCAGATCTGACACGACAACTGCCGGGTATAGGCTGATGGCGTGACCTGGCGCGGCTCGTCGCGCAGCGGGATGTCGAGCGCGGCCACCATCCGCGCCGCCTCCACCAAACGGCCATCGAGCACCCGCTGGACTTCGGCCCGGGTAGAGAGCGCCGTCCACGTCGCCGCGCCCGACCAGACGAGCAGCGTGATGGCGGCGACGAGCGCGAACAGCCTGACCCGGAGCGAACTCATGACTGCGCGATCCGATAGCCTTCGCCGCGCACCGTCAGGATCATCTCCTTGCCGAGCTTGGCGCGTAGCTTGTGGATATGCACCTCGACCGCGTTGCTCTCCACTTCGTCGTTCCAGCCATAGATGCGGTCCTCGAGCTGGCCCCGAGAAATGACATGGCCGGGCCGGCTCGCGAGCGCGTGCAGGATCGCATATTCGCGCCGTGACACGCTGACCTCGTGGCCATCCAGCGCGACGATGCGCCGTGCCTCGTTGATATGAAGCCCGCCGAGCGAGATCACGCTTTCGGCGCGGCCATCGCAGCGACGCAGCAGCGCGCGCAGCCTGGCCGACAGCTCGCTAAGGTCGAAGGGCTTGCCGAGGTAATCGTCCGCCCCGCCATCGAGCCCGTCGATCCGATCGGACACCATATTGCGTGCGGTCAGGAGCAGGATCGGCGTCGAGACGCCGGCGCGGCGCCACTCCCCGAGCAGATCGAGGCCCGAGCCATCCGGCAGGCCGATGTCGAGGACTATAGCGGCATGGTCGGCACTGGCCGTTACGGCCCGGGCATCGGCGCAGTTGGACACCGCGTCGACCTCGAAGCCGTCGAGGCTCAGACCGGCTGACAGCCCGTCGCGCAGCACTTCGTCGTCTTCAACAATCAGTATCCGCATGGTCTCGCACCTCTACGCCGCTACCTTATCGCATCCTTAAGGTGGGTGCTAAGCCAGCCTTAAGGTTGAGGAAACACGACGCTCCACATGGACGGCGTGCTTCAACTTGGCCCCCTCATGATCGCGATCGACCGCATCGTCGTGGTCGCCTTGCTATGGGCGTTTCTGAGCGCAGGCGCGTTCATCGCCGCGCGCTCGCAGACCCGCGCCGGCCGTGCGGCCTGGTGGGCCGCCCTCACAGGCATCATCGCCGCGCGGGTCGGCTATGTGGCCGAGAACGCTGATGCCTTCGCTGTCGAGCCCTGGACGGTCCTGGCGCTCTGGCAAGGCGGCTTTTCGTTATGGCCGGGTGTGATCGCCGCGGCCGCGGTCATCATAGCGCTGCTCTGGCGCAGCCGGGCGATGTTTGCCCTGATCGCGGCGCTGGCGGTCCTGACAACCGTGCAGCTCACCACGTCGGCGCTGCTCGCGCCTGCCTCCCGCCCCATGCCGGGCAACGTCATCCTCGCCGAACTGGATGGTCGGCCCGTCGATCTGGCATCGCTGCGCGGGCGTCCATTCGTGCTCAATATGTGGGCGAGCTGGTGCCCTCCGTGTCGCCGCGAAATGCCGATGCTGATCGAAGTCGCCGCGCAGTCGGACGTGCCGATCCTGCTCGTCAACCAGGGCGAGGATGCGGCGCAGGTCCGCGCCTATCTGGAGCGCGAGCGGCTGTCCCCTGCCTCCGTCAGGCTCGATCTCGAAGGCACCCTCAGCCAAGCCACAGGGTCGCGGGCGATGCCGACCACCCTCTTTATCGACGCCGAGGGCCGCATCCAGCGCACCCATGCCGGCGAGATATCCCGCGCGGCCCTGCAGGCCGAGCTTCGCGATCTAGGAAGGAAAACGTCATGAAGAAGATGGTCGTCCTGGCCGCCGCTGTCGTCGTTCTGCTGGTAGCTGGCATATTCGCGTTGCGATCCATCGATGGCAGCGACGCCCGCGCTCAGTCCGTCGCAGAAGCCGGAGACACCCGGCCTAGCGCCGAGGGCGAGCGTATTCGCCGCCAGATCCAAAATGACCCCGTGGCGCCGACGGTGGCGCCGCAGGGGCATGACGTGACCATCGTGTTCTTCACCGACTACCAATGCCCCTTCTGCCGCAAGATGCACCCCGTTCTCGAAGCGCTGTTGCGCGAAGACCCAAAGGTGAAGCTGGTCTATCGAGACTGGCCGATCTTCGGCGCGGCCAGCGTCGAAGCGGCGCGCGCGGCGATCGCCTCGCAGTACCAGGGCAAGCACGCCGAGTTTAACCGAGCGCTGATGCAGAGCCAAGGCAAGCTGTCCTCTGAAAGCATCCGCGCCGCCGCCGACCGCGCGGGCATTGATCGAACTCGGCTCGCGGCGGATTTGAAGAAACATGGCACCGAGATCGATCAGGCGCTCGGCAGAACCAGCCAATATGCCGCGATGATGGGGCTGTCCGGCACGCCGGGCCTGTTGATCGGTCCCTACCTCGTGCCGGGCGCGGTCGAACTTTCGGGGCTTCGGCAAGCAGTCGGAATGGCGCGGGGAGCTGCGACAGAAGAAGTTCCGCAGCGACGCTAGGCGCATTTGCCGAGAGAAAGAGAATCTTCCACCGCCATACCGGTAATTATGCTCGTCGTGAAAGGTCCAGAAAACCCGGTTCATAAGGAGTGATCAACAAGCTGTGCCCTTCAATATACGACAGCTTAGATATGCCATCATGGCGGCCGATCACGGTAGCTTCTACCGCGCGGCGCGAGCGTTGGACGTCGATCAATCAACTTTGAGCCGCGCTATTGTTAGACTGGAGCGCTCGATCGGTATGCCAATCTTCGAGCGCTCACGCTCGGGGGTCAAAATGACCCTGGCCGGAAGCACATTCATTCGTGGCGCCAAGCCGATGGTGGACACTGCCGACAAGCTGGTGGCCATGATGCGTGCAGCGGGTCAAGGCCGTGCTGGCGGCCTGATGCTCGGACACAATAGCTCGGTCTCCGCTGGGCATTTGCGCGCAACGCTGATGAACTGGAGTGAAACACACCCGGAAGTGGATGTGGAATGCGTTGAAGCCGACCGAAGTGTCCTTCTGGCAGGACTGGACACCGGAGAAATCGATATCGCGATCCTGATGGGCACTGCAAGCCAAAACGGCTTTCGTTGCGAGGCGGTATGGAGTGAGCGAATGCTTGTCGCGCTGCCGGCGCTCCATCCGCTTGCAAACCAAGACGTTGTCCACTGGACTGATCTTAGAAGAGAGCGGTTCTTGTTACCGGCCGCTGATCCCGGCCCTGCCATCCGAGATATATTACTTGGGCGTTTGGCAGTTTCTGGCAGCAACCCGAACATCCGAATAGCTCGCTCGAGCCGAGAGACAGTGCTGAGCGTACTCGGTGCTAGCTCTGGGGTGAGTGTTGTTTGCGAGGGATCGACCGGTGTGCGCTATTCTGATGTGGTATATCGGACAATACACGGGGAACAAGGCCCGGCATTATCTACATTTTTCGCTTGCTGGCGCGAAGATAACAGAAATCCTGCTCTTTGCAGATTTCTTGCTTTCATCAAATCACGCCATGCACTCAACTTTGAACTTGTTAAAAAATAATTGGTAAAGCAGTGTAGAAAATAGTTGGAGCGAGGCACCATGTCGCAAGGCAAGACAATTATCATCGTGGTCGTCAGCTTAGTCATCGGTTTCACGGGCGGGTTTGTCCTACGACCAACGATTGCACCGATTCCTCAAGCGACTACCGCTTCAACCAGCCCTGCCGTGGCTACGGCATCGAACCAGGCGCGCGGGACGCAGTATTTTGTCGCTCATATAGACGAAGCTCGACAGGTGGCGGCCGGGTGTCGTGACGGCTCGGTGCGTGGCGGCGAATGCGCCACGGCTGAAGAAGCGATCATCAAGGTCGATGCTCAAGAACGCCGGCGACGCTTTTTTGGTAATTGACAGCGGCGAGGCGGATTAGCCTCTTGAGGTATGCCGCCGCCGGGAAAACCCTCGGTCGCTCGCCATAAACTTCGCGAGCATCGGCGAGACGAGCTTTTCGGGAGCGACGGCTTCCCCGCCGGTCTCGGCCGCAAGCGCGGCGGCATAGGCGGCAAGATCGCGGTGGACGGCGGCGGGCAGCTCGACAGTCAGCTTGACGGGTCGATCGTCAGCCAACGGCCCCAGCTTCAACTTGGTCATCGCGTTCCTCCGATGGGTTCGAGCACCAGGTCGCGGGTCAGAACCACGCGCAGCGGATACCCTGGCCGGATGGTGAGCGTCGGCTGCACGTTGAGCTGACGGCGCACGATCTGCTGGCCGGTTTGATTGATGGTGTCCTGCGATCCGCGGCGCAGCGCGCGGGTCAGGTCGTCCTCACTGTCCGCGCCCACCTCGGCTCCGACGCCGAGCAAGGTCGAGACGGCCGCTGCCTTGAGCAGATTGCCCCAATGCTGGTTCACGCGGTCCTGTAGCCCCGCGAACCCTGCGCCGTCCGCGCCGGGCTGGCGCTCGAGAACCATCGAGCGCCCGTCCGGCAATATCAGCCGATCCCACGCGAGCAGCACACGGGTCTGCCCGGCCGCGATCTCGCTGTCGTATTCGCCGATCAACCGCGCACCTTGCGGGATGAGCAGGATGCGCCCGGTGGGGCTGTCATATACGTTGGCGGTTACTTGGGCGGTGATTTGGCCGGGCAAGTCCGAACGGATACCGGTGATGAGCGCAGCCGGGATGATGCTGCCGGCCTGCACGATGTTGGGCGATGCTGGAGCGGTCAGCCGCTCGATGCTGACCGTGCGTTGGTTGGCGGCCTGCGCCATGAAGGCGCGCTTGCCGGCCTGATCCCCTTGCGCTGATTGCTGCGCGGGCTCCTGCCCGGACGGTCCTGGCAAGCCCGACGCCGAGGCAGGCTCCGCACCCGCACGCGCGCCGCCGCTGCCGAGGAAGACCGAGCTGGTACGGGCAGCGTCGCGCTCCTGAGCGGCGCGCTGCCGGGCCGCCTCCGCAGCCTGAGCGCGCGGATCGGGCGGGCCTGGCTGCGCGCCTATCGGCGGCGCGGTGACATCCTCGCCGCGCCGCTGTGCCGACACGATCGGACGGCCGAGGTCGCCGGGAAGCGGTGGGCCGAGCCGGGGCGCTTGAGCGTAGTCGCGTGGCCCGGACGTGATCGCCTCGGAGGTGGCGCGGCTATCGGTGTTGTAGAGTTCCTGCGCCGCCCTCTCGCCCGGTGGCCGCAGCGCATAGATCAGCGAACCGCCGATACCGAGTCCGGCGGCGACGCCGACGACGGCGAGCGCCTTACGGGATAGCCGCATGACGCGGGGCGTATCGCCGCGAAGCTGGAACGCGGTTGGATCAGGGCGAGCCGACTGCGGGGCGGGCCGCTCCTCTGCTGGCGAAGCCTGGCTGTCGGTCACGGCCGCGCCCTCCGTCCGTCATCGCGCACGATGCGGACGCGCTGTTCGCTGCGCCGGTCGCCCAGGCGCAGCTCGGCGGCGGCGAACAGGCGATCGACCACCATGTAGCGGCTTTGGACACGGTAGTTGACCAGCTCGGCGTCGCCGGCCGCGCCGGTCACGAACAGCGGCGGCATCTCGCCCTGCGAGATCCCGGCCGGAAACTCGATGAATACCTGTCGGCCATCGTCGAACGCGCGAACGGGCTTCCACGACGCGCGATCGCCTTCGATCCGGTAGCGGAAATTGAGCGCGGACACGTCCACGCCGCTCGCGATCGGCGCGGCGGCTGCGGCGGCGGCATTGCCGCCGCGCAGCGCGATGAGCTGGTCTTGCGGGTAGGTCCACGACACCGACGCCATATAGGTCGAGGCCGTCGCCCGCAGCTCCACATGGTAGGTGCGGCGGTCGGTGTTGATGATGAGGTTCGTAACGAGGTCGGGCCGTGTGGGCTTCACCAGGATATGCACACGCGCCGTAGGGCCGCTGCCGCTGATAGTGTCGCCGATGATCCAGCGCACGGTATCGCCCGCCGCGACCGGCCCCGGCCCCACAAGCTGCTCGCCTTCCTGCAAGGTTATGTCCGTCACTTGTCCGGGAGCGGCATAGACCTGATAGAGCGCGCCGTCCGTCCACGGATATTGCTGAATGGCGTTGAGGAAGCCGTCGCGCACGGGCTGGATGCGCGCGGCGTCGTTGGCAGCGCCGACACGGCGGCGGGGATCGGCAGGCTCCGGCGGTCGCGGGCTCTCCGTCACCGGTTTCAACTGGCCGGGCAGCGGCAACGGCTCAGGGATCGTCACGATCTCGACGGCGCGCGGTGGTTCTGCCGCTGGCGTCGCCACGATTGCCGGGGCCGGATCGTCAAAGGCGATCACGGGCGGCTTGGCCGACGTGGTGGCACAGCCGGCGAGTGCGGAAGCAGAAATTAACAGCGCGGCCGTGGCGGCGCGGCGGATGGGTATGCCGGTCATTGCGACAGCTCCTTCGACCAGTTGAGGGCGTTGACGAATACGCCGAGTGGATTCTTGCGCAGAGCGTCGGGTGTGCGCGGCGGCTGGACGACGATGGTGAGGATCGCCGACCAGCGTTCGGTGGCGGCAAGGCTGCCGTCCTGATAGCGGCGCTCGATCCAGGCGACCCGGAAGCTGTCGGGCGATGCCCGGATGACGCTCGACACTTCCACCGCGACCTGCACCCGCCCGACATTGGCGAACGGATCGTTGGCCCGCGCGTAATCGTTGAGTGCGAGCGCGCCGCGATCGGTGGTGAAATCGTAGGCCCTGAGCCAGTTCTGGCGGACGATGACCGGATCGGCCGGGATCGCGCGGACCTGCTCTATGAAGCGGGCGAGATGGAACGCGACCTGCGGGTCGGTGGGACGGTAGCCGGCGTCGGCCGGCGCGACCGCTTGGGCCTCGCCGAGCCGATCGACCTGCACGACCCAGGGGACGATATGGCCGCGCGTCGATTGCCAGACCAGACCGCCGGCCAGACCGCCCGAGAGGGCCAGCGTCCCGAAGAAGGCGAGCCGCCAGTTCTTCGCCTGCACGCGCGCCGAGCCGATGCGGTCGTCCCATGCCTGCGCTGCGCGCTGATAAGGGGTGGCCGGTTCGGGCGTCTGGCCGTAGCGGATGCTCGGTCGCTTGAACATGGATCAATCCTTCTGGCTGGTGTCGACGGACGCGCCGCTACCGCCGCCATCGCCGGAGCGCAGCGTGTGGGCGGCGATGGTCGCGCCGTGGGTCATGGTCTGGCGGTTCTTCATCGCGGACGCCCAGGCGGGCGCGCCGGTCGGTGCGTCCGGCGACGGCATGGAGCTGCCGCCCGAAATGGTCCCGCCGGTGGCAGTAACGGCGGCACGTCCGCCGGAACGGTAGCTGTCCTTGAGCGAAGCTGCTGCCTTGCGCAGCGGCGACATGGCTGCGCCGACGGCGGCTTGGCCGACGCCGCCTGCGCCTCCAGCGACTGCGGCCGCGCCGGACTTGCCGGCCGAACCGAGCGCATAGGCGCTGTTGGCGGCGCCTGAGGTGAAGGCAGCGCCTCGCGCAGCCCCGCCGACC
>NZ_LUFI01000036.1:0-65396 GCF_005281675.1 Sphingobium sp. MP9-4
GGCGCCGCCGCCCTGCCCGCCACCGGCCTTGCCGCCCGCCTGCTCGCGCCGCTGCTGCCCCGCGACCACAGCACGGCCATTCCGCTCGACCATCTGGTCGGCAGTCGCGCCCGCATCGTCACCGGCCGCGCGACCAGCAATTCCCCTGCCCGCGCGCGGGTCGAGGATCATCATGGCCAGGCCCATTATGTCATGGTGGAGCCCGACAATGATGGCCAGGTGCTGGAGGAAGGCGAGACCATCCTGCTCGTGCGCCGCGAAGAGCATCTGTTCCGCGCCATCTCGCATGGCGACCATTATCTGCCCCGTCTCTAGGAGAGAGTCATGAATCTTCCCGCCGTGCAGGAGAGTTTCTCCATCCTGCCCTATGCGATGATCGCCGGCAGCGGCCTGCTCGTCCTGATCGTGCTGGGCATCGTCATCGCCCGCCTCTACAAGCGCGCATCCAAGGAAATCGGCTTTGTCCGCACCGGCTTCGGCGGGGAAAAGGTGGTGATGAACGGCGGCGCGCTGGTGCTGCCGATCTTCCACGAAACCATGCCGGTCAACATGAACACTGTCCGCCTGGCCGTCGAGCGCAAGAATAGCGACGCGTTGATCACGCTCGATCGCCTGCGCATCGACGTGAAGGCGGAATTCTATGTCCGCGTGAAGCCCGATGCCCAGTCGATCGCCACCGCCGCGCAGACGCTGGGCATGCGCACCATGAATCCCGAAGCCCTGAAGGAACTGGTCGAAGGCAAGTTTGTCGACGCGCTGCGTTCGGTCGCGGCCGGCATGACGATGAATCAGCTGCACGAACAGCGCGGCGATTTCGTGCAGAAGGTGCAGCAGGTCTCCTCGGTCGACCTTGCGATGAACGGCCTCGAACTGGAGAGCGTTTCGCTCACCGGCCTCGACCAGACCTCGATCGAGCATTTCAACGCCAACAACGCCTTCGATGCCGAGGGCCTGACCAAGCTCACCGAACAGATCGAACTGCGCAAGAAGTCCCGCAACGACATCGAGCAGGAAACCCGCATCCAGATCGAAACCAAGAATCTGGAGGCCGAGCGCCAGTCCCTGCTGATCGCCCGCGACGCCGAATTTGCCCGGCTGGAACAGGAGCGCGAGGTCGAGATGCGCCGCGCCGCCCAGATCGCCGAAGTCGCCCGCGAACAGTCGCTGCGCAGCCAGGAAGCCGACCAGGCGCGGATCGAGGCGAAGAAGCTGGTCGACAGCCAGCAGATCGAGGCCGACCGTGCCGTGCAGCAGGCCAAGATCGCCCAGGCCCAGGCGCTCGAACTGGCGCGCCAAGAACAGCAGATCGCGGTCCAGAACAAGAGCCGCGAGGAAAGCCAGGCCAAGGCCGAAGCCGACGAGGCCCGCGCCAAGGCGGTCGCCGCCGAGGAACAGGTGCAGACCAGCCGCGCGACCGAGATCGCCGAACGCACCAAGCGGATCGAACTGATCGATGCCGCGCGCGAGGCGGAGCGCGCCGCCATCCAGATCCGGGTCGAGGCCGAAGCCGAGAAACAGGCGGCTGCGGATCGGGCCGAAGCGCTACGCGTGGCGGCCGAAGGCGAAGCCGAAGCCGCCAAGCTGCGCGCCGAGGCCGATCGCGTCCGCTTCGAGGTGGAAGCCGCCGGCCAACGCGCGGTCAACGAAGCCGCCAACCTCCTCTCGTCCGACCAGATGTCGCTGCAGACCAAGCTGGCCTTGCTCAAGGTGTTGCCCGATCTGGTGCGCGAAGCGGCCAAGCCGATGGAATCGATCGACTCGATCAAGATCGTGCAGGTCGATGGCCTTACCGGCCAGGGCGGCGGCGCGGGCGCGGACGGCCTGGTGAGCGCCGGTGGCGACCAGAATCTCGCCAGCGCCGCGGTGTCCGCCGCGCTGCGCTACCGTGCCCAGGCGCCGGTGATCGACGGGCTGATGAAGGAACTGGGCCTCGACGGCTCCAACCTCGACAGCCTGGTCAAGAGCGCGGTCGATCCCGCACCGGTGGCGCCCGTCATCGTCGAGAAGATTTTGCCGAAGAAGGACCAGCCCCAGGACTGATCCTCCCGCATTGCCACATCGGCGGCGCACCAGACTGTCTCGCAACACGAGACAGTCTGGTGCGCCGCCGCCGGCTTATCATGCCCGCCCATTTCCCTATTTCGAGCCCATCTCGAACAAATGGGAAAAGGGATAGACATGATGAGAAACATGATCGGCACCGCGGCAGCCATCGGCCTTGCCCTAGCCTGCGGCACCGCCCATGCCGAAAGCTTCCAGGGCCCCTATGTCGGCGTCCAGGCCGGCTGGAACCGCGACAGCATCGGCAGCGCCAACAGCGATGTCGGTCGCCTCGACATGCATGAAGCGCGCGATGCCTTCTTCGGTGGCGGATTTGCCGGTTATGATCATCAGCTTACCGACAAGATCGTGGTCGGCGTGGAGGCCGGTTTCGACATCGCCGCCGATGACGCATCCCGCGTCGGCGGATCGCTGCTCGATCCCAATTACAGCTTCGATATCGGCGCGCGCGCCGGCTATGTCGTCGGCGGCAACACCCTGCTCTATGTCCGGGGCAGCTACGAGAATATGCGCGCCCGTATCGCGCTCAGCGAAGCCAATGGCACCCTGTCGGGCCATGACAGTTTCGACGGCTGGGGCGTGGGTGCCGGCGTCGAGCGTTTCGTCGCCGACAAGGTCACCGCGCGTATCGAATATCGATATAGTGACCTTGGCGACGGCGGAAAGTTCGATCGGCACTAGACCCTGGTCGGCCTCGCCTATCATTTCTGATCGTCAGCCGGGACGGGCAGGCGCAAGCCCCCCCCTGCCCGTCCAGAGGCCAGAGTCATCCGTTCCAGCGGATTAGCGTTCCGCCAGATAATCGCCGCTGGCGATCACCCGATGTCCGGTAACGGACAGGGCGTACAGATAGACCCAGGCCGTGACCGGGCCATCGGGCGTTTCCACCAGACAGCGTTCGCGCCGATATTCATGCGGCTGCGGATCGTCGGACGTGCATTCCTCATAGGCGTCGAGCCGCGCCAGCATCCCCTCCGCATCGGGTAGCGCGAACAGGTCGCCACGCACGCGCCCCACCTCCCCCGGCACGAAACCGGGATAATCCGCCACCTGATACAGTTTCCCGTCGATCCAGCCTGCCCCGACCCACTCGGCGCGATCGGCCAGCCAATGCGCCATCGGCCCGTCAAAGCCCGGCCGCAGCGTGCCGTAAACGAAAAGCAACGGCCTATTCATTGCCTACCTGTAACTTTCACCGATTGGCGGTAATTTTTCCCAATCATCGGATTTTTTCGCATTACGGAAAAATGGGAAATTGAAGAGAATCCACGGATTTCCGCCAAAAATCGAAACTGGCACGCCGCCTGCTATATCGTCTGGCATCAAGGCCGGACGGTCCGGCCAGCAAATATCTAGGGAGTGAGTATCATGTCCATCGCCAAGTTCCAGAGCGTCGCCCTTGCCTTTGTCGGCGCTGTCATCTTCGCCAGCCTGTTCGTCGGCGCGGCGGTTCCGGTTGCCCCGATCGCCTGATCGGGCAACCGCCCCTTTCCCACCCCAAATAATATTGAAGGCCAGATCCATGAACAACAGCTTCACCCTCGACCGCCGCAACGCGAAGATCATGGGCGTGTGCGCCGGCATCGCCAACCGCACCGGGCTGGATGTCACGCTGATCCGGGTTGCCTTGGTGCTGCTGACCCTGTGCGCCCTGGGCCCGATCGGCGTCGTGGCCTATCTGCTCGCTGGCTGGCTGGCCGAGGGTTGATCCCCTCGCCGCCACCGGAAGGCAGGGTTTCCGGATACAAAAGCGCCGCCCCGGCATATGCCCTGGGCGGCCTTTTTATGCCCCGCATTGGCGGGACAAGGATGAGCGCGATCTGCGCTTAAGCGTACAGCACCGAGTAGAAGGTCAGCATCTGGACGCTGACTGCAACCACCAGCGCAGTCGCCTGAAAGGCCTGACGCATATTGGACTCCATCATTGGAACGACATCCCGGATCGGGATGCAGCGCCATATGATGATTTCACATAATTGTAACAATCGCAAAGCCTGACATACCAATTGCATCAAACGCAATTATGTCACAGCTGTTGCTCCAGAGCCATGATGGTCGCGCGCGCCGCTGCCGGGTTCCGGACCTTGGCGCCGCTGATGTAGAAGAGATAGGCGTCGCCCTGCGCCGTCTGCGCCTTTGCCCGATCGGCCCAGCCGGCGATGTCCGTCGCGGTATAGCCGGTCTCCTCTTCCTCCCGGCTGCGCATCAGCCGGCTGTAGGAAAAACCGACATCATGGCCGGTGATTGCCGGATAATCGTCATGATCGGCCAGCACCACCGCCACGCCCGCGTCGCGTGCCAGCGCCAGGCAGGCCGGATCATCGAAGCTTTCGTGCCGCACCTCCAGCGCATGGCGCAGCGCCACGCCATCGACGCTGGCCGGCAACAATTGCAGGAAGGCGCCGAAATCATCGGGGTCAAACTTCTTGGTCGGCATGAACTGCCACAGGATCGGCCCCAGCCGGTCGCCCAGTTCGACGATCCCCTGCTGGACGAATTTCTGGATCGACTCGCCCGCCTCCGCCAGCACGCGGCGATTGGTGCAGAATCGCGACGCCTTGACCGCGAACTGGAAGCCGTCGGGCACCGCCTGCGCCCAGCCGGCAAAGGTCGCCGGCTTCTGGCTGCTATAATAGGTGGCGTTGATCTCCGTCGCGGTCAGTTGCACGCCGACATAGGCCAGTTCATCCTTCTGGCGCATGCCGACGGGATAGAAGCTGCCGCGCCAGGGTTCATAGACCCATCCGCCGATGCCGACCCTGATCCGTCCCGTCATGAAGATCCTCCCTGCGCCATATTGATCGCCCGGAACGATCAGAGCCAGCGGGAAAAGCCATTGGCGATTATTGCGAACAATTCTTAATTATCGGGCAACAGCTTTCAAAGGGGTTCCGCCATGTCGCTCGATCTCATCAAGACCGCCACCTATTTGTCGATCCACCTGACCGTGGGCTTCACCGTCGCCTATCTGATGACCGGATCGGTCGCGCTGGCCGGCGGCATCGCGCTGGTCGAACCGATGGTCAATGCGGTCGCCTTCTTCTTCCACGAACAGGCCTGGAAGCGCTTCACCGCCCGGCCGCCGCGCAATGCCGGACGCGACTGGATGCGCGGTCAGGCGGCGATCGCCTGATCCCTCACTTCTTCGGGCGCGGCTTGGCCCGCGGGATCAGCCAGGGCTTCACCTTGCCGGTCGGCCGCGCCTTTCCGTCCAGCCGTCGCACATGCCGGATGATGATCGGCTTGACGATCATCTGCCCGCGCATCGGCCCCGTGCCGCAACAGGTCGGCACCGCCAGGATGCGACGCACCACGTCCATGCCGGCCACCACATGGCCAAAGGCGGCATAGCCGATCGAACTGCCCTGCGCGTCCATCCTCGGCGTCGGGCCTACCGTGATGAAGAAATTGCCCGATGCCGAATTGGGCCGGTCGGGCCGGGCCATCGACAATGTCGCGTCGAGATGCCTGATCCCGGTCTGGCTGGTCGGCTCATGCCGGACCGGCGGCAAGGCCCGGCGCAGGTCGGTATCGATCCCGCCCTGGATCAGCCCATATCTGGGATCGCTCTTGCGCCGCGCCGCCCGGTAGAAGACCGTGCCGTCGAGCCGCTGGTCGTCGGCATAGGCCAGGAAATTGGCGCTGGTCAGCGGCGCCCGGCGCTGGTCGAGCGCCACGATGATGGTCCCGACCGACGTATCAATCGCCACCCGCGTATAGCCGGGGGTCGGCCGATTGGCGGGTTGGGCATGGGCCAGACCGGGTAACAGGGCGAACAGGAAGACGGCAAGACGGCAGGCAACGGAACGCATCGACACGGGGTACTCGTCGGGGAGGGAGGATGCCGAGGCTATCGACCGCGCAGCGCGGACGCAACCAAGCAACAGGGCGCCTGCCCTTTGCCGATATGCCGCTTATGCTGTCCTACAGCATGTCACCGCCCTATATTGCCCGGCCTCGGCGATCGAACAGCATTGTAACGAAATTTCCCACATTTGAATGAAGATGACAAAATGTGCGGGAAATGTGCGAAGTTAAGCGCTTGCTTGCCCGGCTCGGGGTGGGGGCCTATAGCCCGCGGCCATGAGCAGCGAACCCTTCCGCACGCAACTCGCAGCGCTTGAATCGCGGGGGCGCCTGCGCCACCTGATCCCTCGCGCCGGGCGTGATTTTGCCTCCAACGACTATCTTGGCCTCGCGTCCGATCCGATGATCGGCCAGGCCGTTGCCGATGCCGTCGCGCGCGGCGTGCCGGTCGGTTCGGGCGGCTCGCGCCTGCTGCGCGGCAATGCCCCCGAACATGAAGGGCTGGAGGCCAAGGCCGCGGAATTCTTCCGCACCCAGGCGTCGCTGTTCCTGGCCAATGGCTTCCTCGCCAACATGGCGCTGTTCGCGACCCTGCCACAGCGCGGCGACCTGATCGTCGCGGACGAACTGATCCATGCCAGTGTCCATGACGGCATCCGCCTGTCGAAGGCGACCGCGGTCTTCGCCCGTCACAATGACCTGCAGAGCTTCGCCGACCTCATCACCGCCTTCCGCGCCGAAGGGGGCAAGGGCCGGATCTGGATCGCGGTCGAAACGCTCTATTCGATGGACGGCGACATGGCGCCGCTCGGCGATCTCGCCAAGCTGGCCGCCACCCATGATGCGATGCTGCTGCTGGACGAAGCCCATGGCACCGGCGTCTTCGGTCCCGGCGGGCGCGGCCTGTCGGCCGGCCTCGACGGGCTGCACAATGTCATCACCCTCCACACCTGTGGCAAGGCGATGGGCGTGGAGGGCGCGCTGATCTGCGGCCCGCGCATCCATATCGACTATCTCATCAACCGCGCCCGCCCCTTCATCTTCTCGACCGCGCCGTCACCGCTGATGGCGGTCGCCGCCTCCGCCGCGATCGACCGGATCGAGACCGCCGACAATCGCCGCGACCGGCTGGCGACGCTGCGCCAGGACGCGGTCGAGGCGATCTGCGCGCCGCTCGGCCTGCCCCGTCCGCGCAGCCAGATCATCCCGCTGATCCTGGGCGAGGATGCGCGCACCATGGCCGCCGCCGCCGCCTTGCAGGAGGCCGGCTTTGACGTGCGTGGCATCCGGCCGCCGACCGTGCCCGCCGGCACCAGCCGCCTGCGCATCTCGCTCTCGCTCAATGTCGGGCGGGCTGATGTGATCGCGCTGGGCGACGTGCTGCGCCGGGTCGCCCGATGACCCGCCTGATCGTCACCGGCACCGATACCGACATTGGCAAGACCGTCTTCGCCGCCGGCCTCGCCGCGGCGCTGGGTGCCTATTATTGGAAGCCGATCCAGGCCGGCGTCGATCCGCAGGGCGACAAGGAGCGGGTTGCCACCCTGTCGGGCCTGCCGCCCGAACGCATCCTGCCCGAAGCCTATCGCCTCGCCACGCCGGCCTCGCCGCATCTTGCCGCGCGGATCGATGGCGTCGACATCTCGCTCGATCGCCTGGCCCTGCCCAGGGTCGACGGGCCGCTGGTGGTGGAAGGGGCCGGCGGCGTGCTGGTGCCGGTCAGCGAAAGCCTGCTGATGGCGGACCTGTTCGCCTATTGGGGCCAGCCCGCAATCCTGTGCGCTCGCACCGGCCTTGGCACGATCAACCACAGCCTGCTCAGCATAGAGGCGCTGCGCGCGCGCGGTGTCCATGTCGTCGGCATCGCCTTCATCGGGGATGCGCATGAGGAGAATGAGCGGATCATCCCGCACATCGCCGGCGTCCCCAGCCTGGGGCGCCTGCCGCTGCTCGATCCGCTCGACCGGGACAGTCTGGCGGCCGCCTTCAGGGCGCACATACACCTTCCCGATAATTTCAACGGCCGATAATTTTCGACCAACGACATGGACATGCCGCTTTGACGGGCGTTGAACTGCCCGCCAGAACGGACAGAGTGAATGACGTCCGATCCAGACGAAGCAAGGGAATAGCCTTCATGAAGTTCCTCCTGATGGGCGCTGCCGCCACCGGCCTCGCGCTCGCCGCGACCGTGGCCTATGCCGACCAGCCCGCCACCACGACCGCCACTGCCCCGGCCGCCAAGCCGACCTATGGCACTTACGGCTTCGACACCGCCGGCATGGACAGCTCGGTCAAGCCCGGCGACGATTTCTATGAATATGCCAATGGCACCTGGCTGAAGAACACGCCGATCCCGGCGGACAAGTCCAACTATGGCGCCTTCACCGTGCTGGATGAACTGTCGCAGAAGCGCACCCGCGAGATATTGGACGGCGCCAAGACCGATCCGAACAGCAAGATCGGCGTCGCCTATGCGACCTATCTGGACTCGGCGGCCGTCGAGGCGAAGGGCCTTGCCCCGATCAAGCCCTGGCTCGCCGAAATCGGCGCGGTCAAGGATCTGAAGGCCTATGCAGCCCTGTCCGGCAAGGCGGCCCGTGCCGGCGTGCGCGGCCCGTTCCGCTTCTATGTCGGCCAGGACGACAAGGATCCCGAAACCTACATCCTCTCGATGATGCAGGGTGGCCTGGGCCTGCCCGACCGCGACTATTATCTCGATCAGGGCGAGAAGATGGCGGCGGTCCGCACCGCCTATGTCGCCCATCTCGAACAGATGCTGACCCTGCTGGGCGAACCCAATGCCAAGGCGCGCGCCGCCGCGCTGATGGCGTTCGAGACCGAGATCGCCAAGGTCCACTGGACCCAGGTCGACAGCCGCGACGCGGACAAGACCTATAACAAGATGACCCTCGCCGCGCTGCAGAAGGCCGCGCCCGGTTTCGACTTCGCCGCCTATTTCGGCGCCGTTGGTCTCAAGCCCACCGACCTGCTGGTCGCCCAGCCCTCCGCCGTCACCGGCGAAGCCGCGCTGATTGCCAAGGCGCCGATCGGCGTGCTGAAGGACAGCCTGCTGCTGCGTAGCGTCCACAGCTATGCCGACTATCTGCCCGACAACATCGCCAGCGCCGATTTCGCCTTTTTCGGTACCACCCTGTCGGGCACGCCCGAGCGCGAGGAACGTTGGAAGCGCGGCGTCACCTTCCTCAAGGAATCGCTGGGTGAGGAAGTCGGCAAGGTCTATGTCGCCAAATATTTCCCGCCCGAAACCAAGGCGGCGATGGACCAGCTGGTCAAGAATGTCCTGTCCGCTATGGGCCGCCGCATCGACGGCCTGCCGTGGATGAGCGACGAGGCCAAGGCCCGCGCCCACAAGAAACTGGCCGCCTTCACGCCCAAGATCGGCTATCCCGATCGCTGGCGCGACTATAGCGGCCTGACCATCAAATCGGGCGACCTGTTCGGCAATGCGATGCGCGCGAACCAGTTCGACTTCGACTATAATATCGGCAAGCTGGGCAAGCCCATCTATCGCTGGGAATGGGGCATGACCCCGATGGAGATCAACGCCTATGCCAATTTCGGCATGGTCGAGATCGTCTTCCCGGCCGCCATCCTACAGCCGCCCTTCTTTGACCCGAATGCCGATCCGGCGGTCAATTATGGCGGCATCGGCGCGGTGATCGGCCATGAACTCAGCCATCATTTCGACGACCAGGGCGCGAAATATGACGAGACCGGCAAGCTCAACCAGTGGTGGACCGATCAGGACGTCGCCAATTTCACGGCGCTGACCGCCAAGCTCGGCGCTCAATATGACGCCTATGAGCCCTTCCCCGGCGCGCATGTGAAGGGCGCCTTCACCATGGGCGAGAATATCGGCGATCTGGGCGGCCTGGCCGTCGCGCTCGACGCCTATCATGCCTCGCTGGGCGGCAAGGCCGCGCCGGTGATCGACGGCATGACCGGCGACCAGCGCTTCTTCCTGGGCTGGGCACAGGTGTGGCGCCGTAATTATCGCGAGGCCAATCTGCGCCAGCGCCTGGTCACCGATCCGCATGCGCCGTCGCAATATCGCGCCGACATCGTGCGCAATTTCGACGCCTGGTATGATGCGTTCAAGCCCGCGCCGGGCGGCAAGATCTATCTCGATCCCAAGGATCGGGTGAAGATCTGGTAAGCAGAATCGGGAAGGGCCGCTCATCGGGCGGCCCTTTTTCGTTGCGGCATGGAAATGAGGCCCACGACCGATCGTTTCCCCTTCGCGGCAGGCTGACCGGAACTTTTCCGCCATCTTTCTAATGCCACGCTTCATCCTGTCCGGACTTTTCCCCGGCCTGCTTTGTCCACAGCTTTGGGCGGTAGCAAAGCCAAGGAGAAGCACATGACGGGTCTCAACCTTTCGAACATCATCAAGACCGGTGTCGCGTCGGTCGCGCTGCTGGCAGCCTATTCCGTGTCGGCCCAGACGCCCGCTGCCCCCGCAGCATCGGCCCCCGCCGCCGGCGCCAGCAACTTCAGCGATGCCGACATCAAGCAGTTCGCGGCCGCCGCCGTCGAAGTGACCAAGATCCAGTCGGACAATGCGATTGCCGCCGCGGAAAAGCAGCCCAAGATGCTGGCCGCGCTGCAGTCGAAGGGCATTCCGCCCGAAAAGTTCAACGCCATCGGCCAGGCTGCGGCCGCCGACCCGGCCCTGCAGCAGCGGATTCAGGCTGCCGCCGGCACGCCGGCACCGGCCGCGCCCGCCAGCCCGGCGACCCCGGCTGATCCGGCAACCCCGCCGCAGCAATAAGCATATTTGCCACGGGAATGGCGGGTTCTCCCTTGCCCGCCATTCCCGCTCTGCGATCCGGTTCCCCAGATCGTTGAAAATAAAGGGGGTGACCATGGCGGCTTCGCCTGTCTATGGTCCCGGCCATGCATGAACAGGCCCTTGTAATCGCGCTGATCGGCATATTGGGCATCGGCGCCCAATGGATTGCCTGGCGCACCGGCTGGCCCGCCATCGCCCTGATGCTCGCCGCCGGCGTCATCGGTGGCCCGGTGACCGGCCTTATCGATCCCAAACTCACTTTTGGCGAACTGCTCGAACCCATGGTGTCGGTGGCGGTCGCCCTGATCCTGTTCGAAGGCGGGCTCAGCCTCAATTTCCGCGAACTGCGCAAGACCGACGGCGCCGTCACCCGGCTGGTGGTGCTGGGCGCGCCGATCGGATGGATATTGGGCGCGCTCGCCCTTTATTATGTCGCGGGCCTCGTCTGGCCGGTGGCGATCCTGTTTGCGGGCATTCTTGTGGTGACCGGGCCAACCGTGGTGCTGCCGCTGCTGCGCCAGTCCAACGTCGCCGCCCGGCCGCGCGCGATCCTCAAATGGGAAGCGATCGTCAACGATCCGGTCGGCGCGCTGCTCGGCCTTGCCACATACGAATATCTGCGTCGGTCGAGCGAGGGCAGCACGCTGGCGGCCGTCATTCTGTCGCTGGTCGCTGCCGCGATCATCGCCGGCCTGATCGGCTGGCTCGCCGCCCGCGCGATCGGCTGGGCGTTCCAGCGCGGCCATGTGCCGGAATATCTGAAAGCGCCAATCCTGCTGGTCGCCGTGATCGGCGTGTTCGTTCTCTCCAACCTCATCCAGGCGGAAACCGGCCTCGTCACCGTCACGGTGATGGGCGTGGCGCTCGCCAACATGAAATTCGATTCCCTGCGCGACATCCAACCGTTCAAGGAAAATGTCACCGTCCTGTTGATCTCGGGCGTGTTCGTGATCCTGTCGGCCTCGCTCGACCTTGATGTGCTGCGCCAGTTCGAATGGCGCTTCCTCGCCTATCTGCTGGTGCTGCTGTTCGTCGTCCGCCCGGCGACGGTGCTGCTCAGCCTCGCTTTCTCGCCGGTGCCCTGGAACGAACGGCTGCTGGTCGCCTGGATTGCGCCACGCGGTATCGTCGCGGTCGCCATTTCCGGCCTGTTCGCGCTGCGGCTCGATCGGCTGGGCTATGGCGATGGCGCGATCCTCGTCACCCTGTCCTTCTCGATTGTGGTTGCGACCATCCTGTTCCATGGCTTCTCGATCAAGCCGGTCGCCCGGCTGCTCAAGGTCACGGGCGCGCAGGACAAGGGCCTGCTGCTGGTCGGCGCCACGCCCTTCAGCCTCAGCCTTGCCGCCCAGCTGCGCCAGTTGGAGGTGCCGGTGATGATCGCCGACAATAGCTGGCAGCGTCTGGCCCCCGCCCGCCATGGCGGCATCCCGACCTATCATGGCGAGATATTGGCGGAGGCGACCGAGGAGCGGCTGGACCTGACCCAGTTCCAGGTGCTCGCCGCCACGTCGGAGAATGAGGCCTATAACGCGCTCGTCTGCAACGAGTTTGCGCCTGAAGTCGGCCGCGACAATGTCTATCAGCTGGGCGACGCCAGCGACGATCATGATCCGCGCGCGCTGCCGGAATCGCTGCGTGGCCGCGCCCTGTTCGATTCAGGCCTCGGCGTCGAGGAAATCATGATCCGCGAGGATGCCGGCTGGACCTTCCGCAAGACGCGGATCAGCGACCAGTTTGATTTCGAGGCGGCCAAGGCCGACCTGCCGGCCGATGCCGACATGCTCCTGCTGCTCCGCAAGAACGGCACGATGCGCTTCTTCACCCATGCGTCGCGACCGACGCCACAGCCGGGCGACACGATCCTGTCCTATGTGCCGCCCGCATCAAAGACCCGCAAGAAACCGGAAGGAGAGGAGGAATGAGGAGGCTCGCCCCCGCGCTGGCCCTGTGCGTCATGCTGGCGGCCTGTGATCGGCCCGCAGGCAATGCTGTTGATAACGTAGCCAACGCAGCCAATGCGTTGGGCAATGATATAGCCGCGAACGAGGCCGATAACGTCGCCGAGCCGGTCCGCTCGATCCTGCGCCCCGAAGTGGCCGAACCCGAAGCGCCGAAGATCGAACCGCTCGACGCTACCATCGCCTTTGGCACGTCCGGGCTGAAGCTGGACGATGCCGCCCGCGCCGCGCTCGATACGCTGGTCGAAACCCCGGCGATCAAGACCGGCGGGGCGATCACGTTGCGCGGCCATAGCGACAGCAAGGGCAATGACGGCGACAATCGCGTAGCCTCCCGCATCCGGGCCGAGGCGGTAGAGGCCTATCTGGTCGAAAAGGGCATCGCCAAGGATCGCATCAGCCTGATCGCGCTGGGCGAAACCAGGCCGGTCGCGCCCAATGCCAAGGAGGATGGCAGCGACGATCCTGAAGGTCGCGCGAAGAATCGCCGGGTCGACATCCATGTCGCGGTGCCCACGGTCGTGGTGCCGACGGCAGCCGTGCTACCCAGCATCTCGCCGGTGGATCGCAAGGACAAGCCATAGCCTTGGCCGCCGATCGGGCGTAGGGGACGCCGATGACCTCTCCTGTCTGGCACCCCTTCACCCAGCACGGCCTCAACGAGCCTATTCCCCATGTCATCCGGGCAGAGGGCGCGATCCTGCATCTGGCCGATGGCAGCAGTCTGATCGATGGCATTTCCAGTTGGTGGGTGACGACCCATGGCCATTGCCATCCGCGCATCGCCGCGGCCATCGCGCGCCAGGCTGGGCAGCTCGATCAGCTGATCTTCGCGGGCTATACCCATGAACCGGCCGAGGCAGTGGCGCGCGGCCTGGTCGATCTCATGCCACAGACGCCGGGCCGCGATCCCCTCGCCCATGTCTTCTTTTCCGACAGCGGATCGACCGCGGTGGAAGTGGCGCTCAAGATGGCGCTTGGCTATTGGCATAATCGCGCGCTCGACGGGCTGGGCGAGGCGCGCAGCCGCATCCTGGTGCTGGAACATAGCTATCATGGCGATACGATCGGGGCGATGTCGATCGGTGAGCGCGGTGTCTATAATGCCGCCTGGACGCCCCTGCTGTTCGATGTCGGCACTGTCCCTTTCCCGCATCCCGGTCGCGAGCAGGAGACGCTTGCCGCACTGGAGACGGCCTGCGCCGATCACCCGGCCGCCTTCATCGTCGAACCCCTGATCCTGGGAGCCGGTGGGATGCTGATCTATCCGCCGCATGTGCTGCGGGCGATGGCCGATATCTGCGCGCGCCACGATGTGCTGTTCATCGCGGACGAGGTGATGACCGGCTGGGGCCGCACCGGCACGCTGTTCGCCTGCGAGCAAGCGGGCGTGGTGCCCGACATCATGGCTGTGGCCAAGGGGATTACCGGCGGCGCCATTCCGCTTGCCGCGACGCTGGCGACCCCGCGCATCTTCGAGGCGCATCGCTCGACCGACCGGGCGCGCCTCTTCTACCATTCGTCCAGTTACACCGCGAACGCGATCGCCTGCGCTGCTGCTGCCGAAAATCTCGCCATCTGGGCCGAAGAGGATGTGCGTGGACGGATTGCGGCGCTGGCGCAGGGCATCGCCGATCGGCTGGCCTTGCTGGCCGGCCACCCCGCCTTCGCCAACCCGCGCCAGATCGGCACGATCATGGCGATCGACCTGGTTGCGGCCGACGCTGGCTATCTGTCAGATCTCGCGCCGCGCCTGCGTGCCTTCTTCCTGGAACGCGGCCTCTTGCTAAGGCCGCTCGGCAACACCATCTACCTCATGCCGCCCTATTGCATCGATACGCAGCAGCTCGATGCCGTCTTCGCGGCCCTCGTCGCAGCCGGTGATTATTTCGGTTCTGCGTCCTGACTTCCATTTTCCACGTTTTGGCGCTATGGCGGCGCGATTTTTCGATTCTGGGATATTATGGCCAAAGAAGAACTGCTTGAAATGCGCGGACAGGTTGTGGAGCTTCTCCCCAACGCCATGTTCCGCGTGCGCCTTGAGAATGATCATGAAATTCTCGGCCACACCGCTGGCAAGATGCGCAAGAACCGCATCCGCGTGCTGGTCGGTGACGAAGTGCTGGTCGAACTGACCCCCTACGACCTGACCAAGGGTCGGATCACCTACCGCTTCAAATAAGCCGCATTTTCGATGCGACTCATTCTAGCTTCGGCTTCCCCCAGACGGCGTGACCTTCTGGGGCAGATTGGCGTGCTTCCTGATGCCGTCGATCCTGCGGACATTGACGAAACCCCGCGCAAGACCGAATTGCCGGCCGCCTATGCTGCGCGTGTCGCCGCCGAAAAGGGCGCGCTGGTCGCTGCCCGTCATCCCGGCGCGCTGATCCTGTCGGGCGACACGGTGGTGGCCGCCGGCCGCCGCATTCTGCCCAAGGCGGAAAGCGAGGCGGAGGTCCGCGCCTGTCTCGACCTGCTGTCGGGGCGCCGGCACCGCGTCTACAGCGCCATCACCCTGATTGACGCTGCGGGCGTGGCACGGCATCGCCTGTCGACCAGCATCGTCATCTTCAAGCGGCTGGAGCGCAGCGAGATCGACCGCTATATTGCCAGCGGCGAAGGGCTGGGCAAGGCGGGTGGCTACGCCATTCAGGGCCGTGCCGCGGGCCTCATCCGCAGCATCCAGGGCAGCCATAGCGCGATCATGGGCCTGCCGCTTTACGAAACCCGCACGCTGCTTGAGGCAGCGGGCTATCCACTGGACCGTCGGGATTTCGAGTGAAATGGTACATTTCACGGCTCGGAAATCACGACAAGTAGGTAACTGAACGATGGCCGAATGGCTCTATGAAGAAGGCATTGGCGAGGCCCGTGCCGCGCTGATCGAAAAAGGGCGCATCGTCGAGGCGCTGATCGAGCGCGAGGGCGAGGTCGCCCGTGCAGGTGCCATCCTTCAGGGCCGTCTGGTCCAGACCATCATTCCGCGCAAGCGCGGCGTGGTGCGCCTGATCTCGGGCGAGGAAGTGCTGATCGAGCCGATCCCGCCCAAGGTGGCCGAGGGCGCCAATGTGCTGGTCGAAATCTTCCGCGAGGCGATCGCCGAGGAAGGGCGGGGCAAGCGCGCCAAGGGCCGCATCGCCCAGCCCGGTTCCAAGGTGCATCCGGGGCCCAGCCTGCTGCAGCGGCTGCGCGCCACCGATGTCGCCATCCGCCCCTGTCCCGCCCATGAGGAGGACCGGCTCGAAGCCCTTGGCTGGAGCGAACTGATGGAAGAGGCGGTCAGCGGCGAAGTCGGCGCCGAGGATGCGGCGCTGCGCATCTTCCTGACCCCCGCGATGATCCTGATCGACATCGACGGCAGCCTGCCGCCGGCCCAGCTCGGCCCCAAGGGCGCGAAGCTGTCGGCCCAGGCGATCCGCCGCATGGGGCTGGCTGGCTCGATCGGCATCGACCTGCCGACCATGAACAACAAGGACGAGCGCATCGTCGCGGCCGCGCAGATCGACAAATATCTGCCGCTGCCGTTCGAGCGGACGGCGGTCAACGGCTTCGGCTTCGTCCAGATCATCCGCCGTCGCGAACGCGCCAATCTGATGGAACTGCTGCGCGAGGATCCGGTGCTGACCGCCGCGCTGGCGCTGCTGCGCCGTGCCGAACGGCATGGTACGGGCGGCGCAGCGACGATCACCGCCGCGCCGGCGATCATCGACCTGCTGCACAAGCGTGCCGACTGGATCGAACAGCTCGCCCGCCGTCGGGGTGGCGAGGTCACGCTGCGCGCCGATTCCGCGCTGTCGCTGGCGGCCGGTCATGTCGCTTAAGGCCGGCGCCTGCCCGGTTTGCGGCCAGCCGGCACAGCCGGAAACCCGCCCCTTCTGCGGCAAGGGATGCCGCGATCGCGACCTGCTGCAATGGCTGGGCGAGGGCTATCGCGTGCCCGGCATGCCGGGCGACGAAGCCCTGCAAAAAAATGATAATTATGGGCTGGACAGCGAGCCGGATTGACGCCTATAGGCACGCCTCCATCCGGCGGTCACCTCCGCCGAGACCCGATGCCCGGGTAGCTCAGTTGGTAGAGCATGCGATTGAAAATCGCAGTGTCGGCGGTTCGAATCCGTCCCCGGGCACCATTTGTTCCCCTCAGAACATCTCGGAAATGCCCAAGCCGCCTCTCGGAAATGGCGGATTTCTGCGACCTTTTGAGCCTTTTGCTCTCAGGGCGTCCAGTTGCATCTCGCAACCTTTTCTGGCCAAAGTTGGTAGCTATTCTCGCGGGTACCCTGAAGGAGATACCCCATGCTGAGCGCCATGGCCGTGAGCAACGCGAAGCCCATCCACCGTCCATATAAATTATCGGACGGCCGGGGCCTGTATCTGATGGTGATGCCCAATGGGGCGCGCTACTGGCGTTTCTATTACACCTTCCTCAAGAAGCAGAAGACGCTGTCGGTCGGGGTGTATCCCGATGTCTCGCTCGCACTGGCGCGAGAACGGCGGGAAGAGCTGCGCCGCATTCTTGCGTCAGGCGAAGACCCGTCGAGCCGACGGAAGGCTGATGCCGCTCAGGCGCGGCTGCTTGAAACCGGGACGTTCGATCAGCTTGCCGACGAGTATGTCGCGCGTTTGAAGGCTCGGGGTCGAGCCGAGAAGACGGTCAGCAAGAATATCTGGATCCTCGAATACGCACGGCCCGCGCTCGGAAACCAGCTGGTGCGGGATATCTCGACGCCGGAGGTGCTGGAGATCCTGCGCAAGATCGAAGCGCGAGGGCATCACGAAACCGCGATTCGGCTTCGAGGGACACTGAGCACCATCTTTCGCTACGCCATTGCCACCGGCAGGGCGAACAAGGATCCGGCGAGCGAATTGCGTGGGGCGTTGCTGACGCCTAAGGTCAAGCACAGGCCGGCTATCACGGATCCGGCCAAGGTGGGTCCGCTGCTTCGTGCCATCGACGGCTATGACGGCGATGGGGCGGTCCGAATCGCCCTTCAGCTGTCGGCCCACCTGTTCGTTCGACCAGGCGAGCTACGGCTGGCGCAATGGGAGGAGTTTGATCCGGACAGTTGTATCTGGCTCATCCCGGCGAGCCGGACGAAGATGCGTCGTCTTCATAAGGTCCCGCTCTCCCGTCAGGTTCTTGGCCTGTTGGAGAAGCTGGAGGGTATGACCGGGGGCGGTCAGCTCCTGTTTCCCAGCCCGCGATCCGACAAACGCGCGATATCCGACAATACGCTGAATGCAGCGCTTCGCCGGATGGGCTTCAAGCAGGACGAAATGACGGCGCATGGCTTCCGAGCTATGGCGGCGACCTTGCTCAACGAATGCGGCAAATGGCATCCGGATGCCATTGAACGACAGCTGGGCCACATCGAAGGCAATGATGTCCGGCGTGCCTATGTGCGCGGCGAGCATTGGGGCGAACGCGTGCAGATGATGCAATATTGGTCTGATCGCCTTGATCAGCTGCGTTCGACAGAAGCCGGCGTAAGGCGTAAATTTTCTCAAGCTTCTGCAGGCGAGCAGGCGGCTCCGTCACGTGACGGGGATGACGAAAGCATATCGCCTGACTGGCGCTAGGAGTGATGGCCCAGGCCTTATCAATCTATTCTGATGAGTGAGGCTAAAGAGGGCGACTTTCAGCGATGGAAGTCGCCCTCCTATTAAATCGCAGATACTGATTGGGGGAATTGTATCGTTTGCTTGGCACGCAGCGATTGCGGTCGCCAAAACTTGCAAGCGCTGCAAGCGCATAAGTCATGATGATGTACCAGTATATTTGGATATGCGATCACGACTAGAAAATTATCGGTCATGTTCCGACGATTAGCTAAGATTTTTTCTGTCCGTTATTTTGGTAGGCGATCGAAAGGCAAATTTGACTTGGATGCATGATCTTAGAGCAGTGCGGGTTTGGCTCAAATGATGTGCGAAGAGGCATCGAAATGCCGTCGCGAGACGCAAGAAACGCTGTGCCAGGACTCTATGCTCAGAATGACCAATAAGCGGCTCCGTAAAGCTGCGTGCCAGGCGTTGCGCGATGGACAGGGCAGCGAGGCAGGTTCAGCGACCACCTGGAAAGGTCACAATGAGCATCTCTGTGCGCGAAATGCGATGAAGTCGCTTTTGAGCGATCGTCAATGCACACGCCGCAGACCATGCGAAAAAATGTGTTCCGCCTGATCCAGATTATTGAGGTGGATTAGGTGAAATTGGCGCTCGGAACCCTTCGGCAATTTACGGCTTCCTTAGCGGATAGAACCACTAAGGAGATCCCACATGGCCAAGGCCGAATATTCCGATGCCATCGCCCTCCTAAAGGCCGATCATCGCAAGGTTGAAGAGCTTTTCGAGCAGTTCGAGAAAGCTGCGACTGGCAAGAAAAAGGGCGACATCGCCCACCAGATCTGCACCGAACTCAAGATCCATACGCTGATAGAGGAAGAGATTTTCTATCCCGCGTTCGAGGGCAAGATCGAGGCCGATACGCTAGAGGAAGCCTATGTCGAGCATGACGGCGCCAAGGTGCTGATCAACGACATCGAGGCTGGCTCTTGGGACGACAAATTCTACGAGGCCAAGGTCAAGGTGTTGTCTGAGGAGATTAAGCACCATGTCCACGAAGAGGAAATGCGTGGAGAAGGCATGTTCGCGCAATGTCGCGCGACCGATGTCGACCTGATTGTCCTGCGGGATCAGATGCTTGCACGCAAGGAAGAGCTAGTTGTTCAGGCCAAGGCCGCAGGCTTGCCGGCGGCCAAACCGACAGCTGTCAATCTGATCCCCACCTGAGCCGGCACTGCGAAGGGCGCGCGGCCGAACTCGAGCGCTCCAGTGCCGAAAGAGAGCTCGCATCCGACGTTTTTCGCCAACATCCCGAACATATCGAGGAAAAGACCATGCCGAAGTTCGGATATAAGCTGATGACGGAGGAGCATGGGCCAAAAGCGCTCGCGGAAAACGCGATCCGTGCAGAGAATGCGGGGTTTGACTTCGTCTCTATCTCAGATCATTTCCATCCTTGGCTCGAATCCCAGGGGCATGCCCCCTTTGCCTGGAGCGTCCTAGGGGCCATCGCCCATGCGACCGATCGGATCGGCATCGCGACCGGCCTCACCTGCCCGATCCTGCGCTATCATCCTGTCATCGTTGCGCAGGCCGCCGCCACTGTCGCTATCATGAGTGACAATCGCTTCACCCTGGCGGTGGGAGCGGGTGAACGACTGAATGAACATGTTACAGGGGTGCGGTGGCCCTCAGTGCCGGAGAGGCACGACATGCTCGGCGAAGCGGTCGAAATTCTTCGCCTTCTCTGGGAGGGCGGCGTCCATAGCTGGAAAGGGAAGCATTTCCTTATCGACCATGCCCAGCTCTACGATCTTCCGACCAAACCGATTCCTGTCATCGTTGGCGTTAGCGGTCCAGCGTCTGTCGCTCTTGCCGCGGAAAAAGGTGACGGGATCATGACAACCGCGCCGGAAAGCGATCTGGTAAAAGGCTATGAAGCCAGGGCCGGCAATCGTGGGGCCTGCTATGCGGAGGCCGTCATCGCATATGCATCCAGCGCTGAAAGAGGGTTGGAGATCACACGCGACAGATTTCGCTTCTCTGCCTTCGATTGGTCGGTCAACAGCGAGATTCCCTCGGTCAAGGGCTTTGAGGCTGCTAGCCAGTATGTCCGACCTGAAGATCTGGCAGCGAAGGTGTCAGCCGGTCCGGACGTTCAGACCCATATTCAGTTGATCTCACAGTATGTGGACGCTGGCTTCGATCATATTGTGCTGACGTGCCCTGGAGACGATCAGGCGGGCTTCATCGAATTTTTCGAGCGCGAGCTAAAACCGTCCCTGCCGCGCTTCGAGCCGTCCGAATGAGGTCGCCCCAGGATCGGGACGTTGGAGGGGCGCTCCATGGGTGTGAACGAGGTGAACTGGCTAGGCATCCCAAAAGCGATTGCATGCACCATCTTCCGCTCATGCTGCCAGTCAACGCTATTTAGGGCAAGGCCCGCCGAGTCGCCACGCCAGTCATATGGATAATAAGCTGTGTCACCTGGTTGTTTGAAAACGGCCTAGCGGCAGAGCCTCAAGGATCTGAGAGGTTTAATGGCCAGTTCGCATCAGACCCGTTTCGTGAAGATCTGTCCCGCCCAGTCCGGCGCGATGAACAACGAGCATGACAGGGTCGCCAGAGCCGAACTTGCCCGAAGGATTGCCCGCCTTGGCGAAGCGACATTCGTCGAACATGACCCGCCAGGATTTTCGGCGTTAGATGATAGTGCGCAGAAGACGCTCTTCATTCCGGCAAGCACGATCGACCTAGCCATGGCGCGGCAACTGGGCATAAGCGATGAGAGCCAGATTTACGGCGGTGTGGTTCCCCATGCCTTCGTGGGAAGCAAGGTCATCACTCATCCGCTTTTCCAAAGCAGTGATGCAGTGCCCGTGGGATGGCACTCGGAACTGGGCGCTGCGCTCGCGCCTCATGTTCTCTCCGGCTGGTCAGCTTTCAGTGTAGATGCTGTGCGCGCCGCCGGCCTCGACTTGCTTAAACAGGGTGCAATCCGCCTGAAGGAAGTTGAAGCGACGGCAGGGCTCGGACAATTTGTCGTTACCTCGCCTCGGAAACTGGAAGAAGCGATAGCCCAACTTGATACGGAGGCTGTTGCCCGTCATGGCGTCGTGATTGAAGAGAATCTCGACAATGTCATCACCTACAGCGTCGGCATGACATGCCTTTTTGGAGACTTGATCTCCTATTGGGGCACGCAGCGTCTCGCCACCAACAATGACGGAGCCACCGTCTATGGCGGCTCGACCCTGCATGTTGTGAGGGGTGGCTTTGAACGACTGGCCGGACTCGATCTTGCAGACGATCTGAAGCAGGGTATCAAAAAGGCGATCGCATATGATGCGATCGTCTCGAAATTCTACCCGGATCTGATTGCCTCTCGCCGCAACTATGATGTCGCTGCCGGGATTAATTCTTCCGGGGAAATACGCATTGGCGTCCTTGAACAAAGTTGGCGGGCGGGCGGCGCGAGTGGCGCCGAAATAGCGGCTTTCAAAGCCTTTGCGCGTGATCCCGAATTGTCGGCGGTTACATGCGCCACGATGGAGATTTATGGTGAGATCGACGCCGCACCGATCGGTAGCATCGTCTATTATAGCGGTATCGATGCGGTCGCGGGACCGATGACAAAATATGCAATGGAGCTGGAATGACAGGCAGCCAGATATGCTTCGATGTCGAAGGGGAAAGTCTTGAGGCGACAATCCTGTCTCCGGACAAGCTTGTTCCTGGCATACTCTTCATTCACGGCTGGGGCGGTTCGCGCGATCAGGACATGGTGCGCGCCGAAGAGATCGCGCAGCTGGGCTGTATCTGCTTCACCTTTGATCTGCGAGGCCATGCCCGGCACGCCGAAGAACGCAACAGAGTGACACGATCCCATGGTCTTGCCGATGTCGTAGCCGCTTACGACTATCTTGTCGGCCAGGACCAGGTCGACCCATCTGCGATTGCAGTCGTGGGTACAAGTTATGGCGGCTATCTTGCCACCCTTCTCACCGCAGTCCGTCCGGTCAACTGGCTGGCCTTACGTGTGCCCGCTCTCTATCCGGACGAACATTGGGATGTCCCCAAGGCGATGCTGGATCGCGACCTCATCAATGCCTATCGGGCACGCTTTCGGACGGGGCGAGAGGACAAGGCGCTGGCAGCATGCGAGCGATTTGCAGGCGATGTGCTCATCGTGGAGTCAGAACATGATGACTATGTCCCGCATGAGACAATCAGCTCCTATATGTCGGCGTTTCACAACAGTAATTCCTTGAGCTACCGTATCCTCAAAGGAGCCGATCATTCGTTGCGGAACGAGGGCTGCCGGCGCGCATACAACCAGTTGCTGCTCACCTGGATCGAGGAAATGGTTCGGGGAGGTCGCAGATCGTCTACCCCCCAACAGCAAGCTGCCGGAGAAATGCCATCTCAGGCTTATAGACTTGCGGATCGATAGTCTTTTCCAACGCATTGGCCCGACAAGCCGCGTCATGCGTTGAGGGAGGGAAGGAGAGAGTCATGTCATTGTCGCTCGTGGACCTGTCCCGGAAGATAAAGGACATCGATTTCGCGATGCTTGCAACTCATGCCAAAGGCGGTGCCATTGGTTCGCGTCCGATGAGCAATAATCGCGAAGTCGATTATGACGGCACGGCGTGGTTCTTCACAGACGAAACCGCCTCCATGGTTTCGGACATGGAAGCCGATTCAGCTGTCAATCTTAGCTATCAGGGCAAATCCGGTCTGCTGGGCCACCGTCCTTTTTTCGTCGCGGTCGAAGGGCGAGCCGCCTTGATCAGAGACCGGACTCAGTTTGAAGCCCATTGGACGAAGGGGCTCGAACGGTGGTGGCCGCAGGGCATTCAAACTCCCGGTCTGGTTCTGATCCAGGTGATTGGCGAACGCGCCCATTATTGGGACGGCGAGAATGAAGGCGAAATCCTTCTTGAAGGCATTAAGTGATGTCGCCCAACGAAAAGCCTTCTGCACACCGGCTCGGGAAAGCCGGTGCTTTTGTTGTCGGCACTATCATCGCCATTTTCATCATCATATTTGTCGGCAGAAACCTGTGGCACGGAGAAGAGCTCGAGCAGGATCAAGCCGTTGGCAACAATGTTGCGACTGAGCATACCGGCCCCTCCTATAATCAGCGACCGTGAGGCACGCCACGCCTCAGACCGGAAGATCCGTCGCTCTTTAAACCATCATTTATTAGGTTTCGACGCCCAGAACAGATAGCATGGTGGAATGTTGCGCCATTCATATGCGGCGTGCACTGACGAAAATCGCTGCTCGAGAAGTGGGCGTACAGCCTTCCGCATTTGATAAGCCATGAAGAGCCCATCAGGGGACAAGAGCTGCACGCTGCGATCAATGATCTGCGTTGCGATTGCAGGCTCAAGTGTCGAAAATGGTAAGCCCGAAATTATGCAATCGGCCTGCGAAAGGCCGAGATCCGCCATATACTGCTGAGCATCTGTGGCCGATCCAGTGATGACGTGCAAACGCCTGTCCGGAATTGCCGAGGCCAAATGGTCGGTGAATGACGGGCTGGTGTCGATGGCAATCAGCCTGGCATGCGGTCGGAGGTGAGCGAGAATGGCGCTAGTGAACGCGCCGGTACCTGGCCCATATTCGAGCATCGTCGTTACCTGAGACCAATCAACGCCGTGCAGCATTCGGTCGATCAGCCAGTGCGATGCTGGAAATGAAGAGCCGACCGTGTTCGGGCTTTTGAGAAATTCGGCGGCGGCAATGAGCCGGGCCTTCAAATCGCTCGTTCCCCCCGAAGCCACGGAAGTGGGGTAAGAAGCGGCATTTTGCACGTCGGCCATATCTGCTCCTCGACTTATTCTCCGCTCTAAAATCCTCCCGACGCATTTGAAGTTTCGATTCCCGCCGCAAAAATCACGCTTAACCAAATCAATCTCTGACATGATTTCTCACGCTTTTGGGACAATTGCTGATGTCAGTCTCGACGGAGGCGCGATGAAAGAGGGCGACCGTCCTGCTTTCAAGCGGCCTCTTTCATGGATCGACGGAATTAGGCCGTAAACTCATAAAATGGCTTGAGGGTTGACCGTTTGCGTGATTCAGGAGCCTCCAGATTTGGAGGACTTGATGGCACGGCGGCGGTATGAACTGACAGATCGGGAATGGGCCATCATCGAGCCGTTGTTGCCCAACAAGCCGCGTGGCGTGGCGCGGGTTGATGACCGGCGAGTGCTGAACGGGATCATGTGGCGTTTCCGGTCCGGTGCGACATGGGCGGAAATTCCCGAGCGCTATGGCCCATCGACGACCTGCTACAACCGGTTCGTGCGCTGGCGCAAAGCCGGGGTGTGGGACCGGCTTCTGGCTGAGGTTTCCGCCGGATATAATGGCGAACTGGTGATGATCGATTCCACCTGCATGCGCGTCCACCAAAATGGTGCGACGGGCAAAAAGGGGGAAGCTGCGATCGTGGCATGGGACGTTCCCGGGGCGGCCTCACCAGCAAACTCCACGCTCTTGTCGATGCTGTCGGGCGTCCTGTCAGCCTGAGACTGACAGGCGGGCAGATTCACGATGCCTGCGAGGCGGAGGCGCTGATCGAAGCCATTCCCGAGGGCGCAATCCTGCTGGGCGACAAAGGGTATGACAGCAACGCCATCCGTGAAGCCGCTGCGGCCAGGAACGTCTGGGCCAATATTCCCAATCGATCCAACCGCAAGCAGCGCTTCGCCTTCTCGCCATGGCTCTACAAGCAGCGCAATCTTGTCGAGCGCTTCTTCAACCGCATCAAGCAGTTCCGCGGCATCGCCACCCGCTACGACAAGGATCCCGACAACTTCCTCGCCGCCATCAAACTCATATGCGTTCGCCTCTGGTGCAACGCGTAATGAGTCTACGCGCTAATCTGGTCACCAGTCGTTCAAGCAAGCAACTATGGATCATCACGAGGCGATGGGCGGTTGACGGATGGGTTAGACGGGTTGCACCGATAATCTGCATCAAAGGCCAGGATCGGAACGGGGGCGCCAGGACAGCTGTTTCCCCTCTATGGCGAAACTCAAGGTCTTCCGTACGCCCGCCGGCTTCCACGACGCCTATGTAGCGGCGCCAAGTCAGAAAGCTGCACTGGCCGCGTGGGGATCCGACGCCGACCTCTTTGCGCGCGGGATTGCAGAAAAGGTCACCGACCCCAAGCTGATGGGTGAGCCGCTCGCGAAGCCCGGAGTCGTAATTAAGGTCAGCCGGGGCAGTGCGGCTGACCATTTCGAGGCTGCCGAGCCAAAGTCGCCACCACATCGCAGTCGCCCGAAAAGCAGACGAATATCTACGGAGAATGTGGCGAAAGCCGACGCGCCGCCCATCGCGCCGACGCCAAGGAAGAAGGTTCCGCGCCCCAGCCGCGCAAAACTCGATGCAGCCCAAATAGCGCTCGAACAAGCGGCTGCTAATCTCAAGCAGAGCCTGGCAGACATCGAAGCAAGGCGGCGTGCTCTCGACGCGGAGCGCCGCGCTTTGCAGGCGGAAGGCGATAAGCGTATGACGAAGCTGGAGACCGCCCGCGACAGAGCGCGCAAAAAGTATCAGGCCCGGCTGGAGAAATGGGCTAGACGCTGACTTATCAAGACTGGCGCTTTGCCGTAGGCCGCCTTCTGCCCTTTAATAGGGCTACGGCTTCGTGCCGAGGGCGGCTTTTGCATAGACTATCCAGCGGTAAGGACTGGACATTGACGATAGCTGGGGATTGCCCATCGTGATGGCTTATCCCTTGCGGGGATCGCCTCATAAACTAAAGCTCACTCATCGGCCAGACTCGACGGCTTTCAAGATCGCTTCGCAGAAGCTGACCAATTGGCCGGAATTTGAGTTTGGGCCTGGGATATGCATATGGGGGCGCCAAGTGCCGGTAACGTCGATTACACGTGGTCACCCGGCGAGTTGCTCATGCACTTGACCAATGTTGACTGACAAGGAACTTCTCCTCGCGAGCGGCGACGTCAACGCAGACGGGGCTTCTCTCGACATTGCTCCGTTCCTACGACGTATATGGTTCCCAGTACGGACGCTCCATAAGCCCTGTAGCAGCTCCAGGGACAAGCGCAGCTTTAGTCTTGACCATCGGCGCCCTGAGCGGATGAAGAACGCACGCCAGCGCTAGCTAAAAATGCCTCTTGAAACCGGTTTATTGCTTCCTAATTTTTCCTCGCCGGACGCCGAAACCTGGGTCCGGTGGACATTGAGAGCGCCGGCTCTCTCCGGCGCTTCTCATGCCCGAATTGCTCAATCAGGAGGATTTGGAAATGAGAACCACTGCTTTTGACTTTTCGCCGTATCGACGCTCAACCGTGGGTTTTGATCGGCTGTTCAACCTGCTCGAGGCAGGCGCGCGCGAAGACGATGGCTATCCACCCTTTGATATTCTGAGAGAAGGCGAAGACAGCTATCGCATCACGCTCGCTGTCGCAGGTTTCCGCCCCGAGGACATTGAAGTGGTGGCCCAGCAGAATCTGCTCACCGTGACCGGCAAGGGTGCCGAGGACAACGGCCAGGGCGAGTATCTGCACCGGGGCATCGCCACGCGTACGTTCGAGCGGCGCTTCCAGCTTGCCGATTTCGTGGAAGCTGGCGATGCCCGTTTCGAGAACGGCTTGCTGAGCATCACGCTCAGGCGCGTGGTGCCCGAGGCGATGAAACCGCGCCGAATTGAGATCGCTGGGGGCAAGGCCGCCCAGGATCAGATCGAAGCACCTAGGGATGAGGTCCGCGAAGCAGCCTGATCCCCGACCAAAGGGTTTGCCGGGCCGCATCCAGCGGCCCGGTAGGCCTACCCCTTCCAGCCACAAAAGGAGATGACTATCATGGCTTTTCGTGATCTCATTCCCTGGAGGCGGCAGGAAAACCGGCTCCCCGTCCCGGTCAGTGCCGAGGGCGGCCGAGACAGCGATACCCACCCGATGCTCTCGCTCCACCGCGAGGTGGACCGGCAGTTCGATGGCCTCTTCCGCGCCTTCGGCGTACCCGCATTGGCTGGATTGTACCGCGCGGCCGGCTGGCCGCATGTCGAGCTCGGCGAGACCGACAAGGAAATCCGCGCTACGGCCAAACTGCCGGGTCTCGACGAAAAGGACGTGGATATTACCGTTGAAGACGGTGCGCTCACGCTCCGGGGAGTGAGGCGGTCCAAAGTTGAAAACAAGGACTTTGGTTATCCCGAGCGCAGCGATAGCTGCTTTGAACGCCGTATCCGGCTGCCCGAGGACATCGACCGTGACAACGCTAACGCAGCTTTCAAGAACGGCGGCTTGACGGTCACTCTGCCCAAGATGGAGGCGGCAAACGAAAATGTCCGCCCAAATCCGGTCAATGGCAAGGCCGCCTGACGGCCTGGCTCAGAACTTCGGTTCCTGTCTTGCCAATTATAATTGTGGGGGCAGCCTCTGCCTTATCGGGTCCTACTGATCAAAGTCAGCAACTGAGCCGCATGAGCCGTCGATGATATCCTTGGCAAGTCCCGTCACTTTCCGACTACCGGACCATGTGGCTCGGCGTCATTGGACGGTAGGAAGCGCTGCGCGGCAATCTGCCGCGCATTCGCGGCACATGTCAGCGCAAAGTTTGCAATGCGCATGCTCATATCGACCGCATTGGGCCGCGCACAGATCACAAATGCGGGCGCAACTGTCTAGCATCACTCCGACAACTTCGATATTGAAGCCCGAGCGCCGCACGGCGATCCGGCCCATCGCTGTACAGACGTCCGCGCAATCAAGGCATGACCGGATGCACTGCGTCATCTCCATTTTCTCTGCCATGCAAGCGTCTGCGCATGAGGTACACATTTCAGCGCAGAACATCGCGTGGCGTGCCGCGGTGGCCAAAAGCGGATTAAAATCCTGCCCTACGTCTGGATGGAGCGATATCATCTTGTGGATGGACATCAGCCATTCGCCTGCTTGCGTCGGGTCTCCCAACCTTTTTTCGCTGCTTGCGATCGCTTCGCATGACTTTGATCTGATCCGCCAATGCGGCCGCCTTTTCTGGGTGAATCGTGGTTTTCTGCCTTGCCACGTCCTGATCCGGATTTCTTGCCGCCACCGGTTTCCTTGTTGACTGTTGCCCACGCACGGCGCTCGGCTTCCTCATGGCTTACGCCCCGATCTTCATAGCCTTCTTCGATGTGCTCCGCTTTGCGCTTTTGCTTGTCCGTATAGCTCGACTTGTCTCCACGTGGCATGTTGGCTCTCCTTCCATTTTGTTTTTCCCAACACGGCAACAGGGGTTCGTGTCCGGCTGTGATCGCAAGAAACTTTCCCACTTAAGTTAGGAAGAGCGAGAATTTGCTTTCTGATCAAATGCATGGCTCGAGACGCCTTCAATTGGCGATAGCTTTAAATTGATCCATGTAATGGAAGGCTGGGTGACCAGGAGTCATTCCATGGCGAGATGAGGAGAGACGACGATGCACCATCAGGACGATGCGGCCTACTTTCGCCGGCGTGAGATTCAGGAGCTTGCCACTGCCGAGAAAATTGCAAATCCTCTCGCCAAGCGGCTGCATTGGGAGATGGCGCAGCAATATGCGATGCGTGCGCGTTGGTCGGAGGACACGCCGGGTGCTCGGGGGGCATTATTACAAAAAGAATAGGAAACAATTGCTAACTGATTAGCCGATTAATTGGACGAGAGTTTCCTACCGTAATATTGAGACATGGATACCCATTTCGACGTCAATTTCGGAACACTCGATCATATCAGGGCTTTTGATCGCAGGATGGGTCGGTACGCACAGTAGCGTTATTGTTGACGACTATCTTGTCTTCAGGCAACGCCCATGTGTGTCAGAAATAGCCGCCAAAAAAATGAATAATACAAGAAAGCCAAATTCCCGCCATCGGCAGGATGCTCCATTGCCAATTGCGTGGGGACGGAGATATATCATCTAGCGAACATAGTTGAGAAGTTTTATTTGTGTTTAAAACCGTCAATTTGTAATATTTGTGGCGAAACGATCATTACGCCTGCTTTTATTGCTTTTCAGTATGTATTCCCAGTTGTGCCGGGAGGGTGATAATTTGTGAATTTTGATATGGTTTGGTGCCATAACTTTATTCACCACAGTACCATGCGCTTTGGTACCATGGCTTTTCCACAAAACCGCATCATCAGCGCCTCAGGGGCTTTTTCATCACGCTACCCGCGGATCCGATGAAGATGAGATGTCCCGCTTGGCCATCGCATCGATGACAGCTCGCAGGAAGGAAGAAGGGTTTTCGATCTCCTCCCTGGAGGCTGCCTCCCAATTGTCGATCAGTTCCTTGTCGGTCATGAGCCCGACATCGTCCTCATGCCTTTTTCTTACCGTGTGCGTCATGCTCCAATCCTTAGCCTTCGCCAGGCTGTCGGCCATCGTCCATGATAGCACCGCCATCCTGTTCCTCTTCGAGCAGGATGGCGGAATCGGCATTAGCCGAAAGGCGAACCTGATCGTCTTCCACCGCAGCAACCAGACCGGTCGAGATGAAGTGGTGATGGTCACCATGAGAACCGCTATCGGCCTTCACCATTTTGATCCTGTCACCTTCAAGCCGGTCCACGGTCCCGATGTGGACGCCATCCGCTCCGATCATTTCCATATGTTCAACAATAGCGGTCAGGTCTGCCATGATCGTCTCCTGCATTCTTTTGTGATGTCCAAAGCGTTCCTGCCGGAGGTGGTCAACCACCGCTGCGCGTTCGCTTAAACCCTCGGTAAGCAACCTGATAACGACGCGACTGTTCCGATAAAATCGGTTCAGCTCCCGCCCGCCTAACTTGTGTTGGTTGGATTCCCCCTCTCATTCTGTTCGAGCATCCAGATTGGGGGAGCCTTATGTACGACGTCCACCAAACGGCTCATCCTTCTAGCGCAGCTCAAGCACGCATTGGGCAAACATGCGCTGGAAGAGGAGAATGCAATTTACCCCGCTATGCGCCAGCATGGTCTTCTGGCGGAATCCTACACGCTCCATGCCGAGCATGGTTATGTGAAGCAATATCTTTATAAACTTACAGACCTTGTGAAGGATAACGACGCTTTCCAACTTAAATTGGCAAATTTTCGCCGCGACATCGAAACTCATATGCGCGACGAAGAGCATGATCTCTTTCCTCGGCTTAAGTTGGCCTTGGAAAAGGCAGATGGCGATTATCTTGCGCGTCGGATGAATCAGGAAGGGCTCAAGCTGGCCTGACCCGGGCGCAACCCCTCTCAATGGTGCAATACCTGCTATCCCTGCACAGGGAAGGGCAAAATTCGAGGACGTGGCGATGACGCAGTGGATTACCGAGCTTGTTGGACAGCTTGCTTATTGGGCGATCGCTGTTTTGATGATGCTGGAGAATATTTTCCCGCCGATACCGTCCGAGGCTATCATGCCGCTTGCGGAATATTCGGCGGCTGACGGCGAACTCAATATCATTTTCGTCATCCTTTCCGGCACGGTCGGCACAACCGCGGGCGCTTTCTTTGGGTGGTGGGTGGCCAAGCTCGAGGGGATCGCGACGCAAGCGACAAGACCCACGGCGCGAAGTAAGCGGGTGCATCAAGCGTCATGCAATTCAGCGGCTGCGCACAGAGGTCGAGCTGGGAGTAAGTGTCATCTGGCCGGAATAAGTTCAATGTAAACGGCGGCGATCGCGTGGAAAAGCGCGGAAAACGTGCGATCGGCCCTTTTCTCCGCATCCAATTTCTCAGTGAAGCAGATCGGTGATGCGCTGCTTCATGGCCTCCATCGAAAAAGGCTTGGTGAGGACGTGCATACCGGGATCAAGATGCCCGTGGCTCAATACCGCGTTTTCCGCATAACCGGTGATGAAGAGAATCTTGAGATCTGGCCTGTTCACACGGGCTGCATCTGCCACCTGCCTGCCGTTCATTCCACCAGGCAAGCCGACATCAGTGATAAGCAGGTCCACTCGTGTATCGCTCTCCAGAATTTTTAGCCCTGCCGCGCCGTCTATGGCTTCGAGCGCACCATAGCCAAGCCCTTCTAGAATCTCTACGACCAGCATCCGCACAGTGGGCTCGTCATCAATCACCAGAACGGTTTCGCCTTCGCGTGCTTGAGGCGCCAGCGCCGGCTCGGCTTCCGGTGTTGCGGGAGTGCCCGCTTCCCCCAGATGGCGTGGAAGATAGAGACATATCGTTGAGCCGCGACCGAGCTCCGAATAGATCCGGGTCTGCCCACCGGACTGACGTGTGAATCCATAGATCATAGAGAGGCCGAGCCCCGTCCCCATCCCTATGGGTTTGGTCGTAAAGAATGGATCAAATGCCTTGGAGATTGTCTCCTTGCTCATCCCTGTGCCGGTATCCGAAACACACAGGGAGACATATTGCCCTGGTTCCATGTCTCGCTCAACAGCAGTCCGGCGATCCAGCCATCGGTTTCCTGTCTCGATCGTTATCTTGCCGCCATCGGGCATTGCGTCTCGCGCATTGATACACAGATTGAGAAGAGCGTTTTCCAGCTGGCTCGGATCCACAAGGACTGGCCAAAGCCCTACCCCGTTGACCGCCTCCACCTCAATAGCCGGCCCCACAGTGCGCATGACGAGGTCGACCATGCCATTCACGAGGTCGACAACGCAGGTTGGTTTTGGAGCAAGAGTCTGACGACGGGAAAAAGCCAACAGCCTGTGTGTCAGCGCTGCCGCGCGCCGCGCAGCACCTTGCGCAGCGTGTACATAGCGGTCCACATCCTCATGCCGACCCTGCGCCCGACGAATCTGGATCATCTCAAGCCCACCAGTGATCCCGGTGAGCAGGTTGTTGAAGTCATGCGCCAGTCCACCGGTCAACTGCCCAACAGCCTCCATTTTCTGCGATTGGCGCAGCGCCTCTTCGGCGGCTATCAGGTCTCGCGTTCTCTCCTCGACCTGTTGCTCCAGAGAGGCCGCCAGCTCGCGAAGTTCGATTTCCGCCCGTCGCCGTTCGGTAGCAACTCGGGTTCGTTCCGCAACTTCACGGACGAAAGCGATCTCGTCGTCGAGCCAGTCGCGTGCGGTGGCATGATTGAGATAGAGCAATGCGACAAGGCCGCCCTGTTCAGTGAGCGGCATATTGACCACAGCCTGCGCGCTTATGGCCTTGAGCGCATCGGCTCCCTCCACCGACCGCGGATCAAGGTCGGCATCGGCAATAATGACGTCTTTCCCGCGCTTGAGATCCTCGATGTAGGATCCATAATCCCGAAACTGCAGCACCCCGGCCAAGGACGATATCCCTTCGGCATTCCAGTCGCGCTCGATCGTGATCGTCTCAAGAGCCGGATCAATGACGCCATAGCCCGCCCTGCTGACCTCCAGCGCCTCGCCCAATATCCGGGATGCAGCAAAGGAGATGTCTGCAGGGTCCTGCACGTCGCGCACGACATTGCTGAGTTCGACCAGCGCATTGCGCATCCGCTCGGCGCGCCTCAGCTCCGTAACGTCCGAAGATATGCCTGCAAGCCGAACAGGTTTGCCGTCGGCATTGAGAAACGGCTGACCGCGAGAGGTCAACCACCGGATTTCCCCCCCCGGCGTGACGATCCGGTAGGTCACATCGAAGTCCACACCCGTACGCCGTGTCAGGTCGATCGCATCGATGTTAGCCGCACGATCGGCGGGATGAATAGCCGCCAGGCGGTCATCATATGTAAACGGATTTTCCGTATCTACGCCAAACAGTGCCCGGCACGCCGGAGAGGAGGCGAGCTCTCCGGTCTCGAAATTGATACTCCATGTCCCGAACTTTCCGGCGCGAAGGGCGAAATCGAGCTCGCGCTCCTGCTCGTTCTGGCGTTGGAGCCGGCTGGTAATTTCGGCCATGAGGACGGCGTTCGAATTTTCGAGTCCCTCAAGACGTTCGCGCTCCAGCGTCACATCGACCTGGCTGGCGAAGAAATATGCGAGCTTTCCCGCCCCGTCGAATACGGGGGCAAGGAGGAGCCGGTTCCAGAATGGCTCCCCGCACTTGCGATAATTGCGAATGTCGATCTCGATCGGGCGCACCGCCTCCACCGCATCATGAATCGCCTGGACATCCGTCGGATCCGTTTCGGACCCCTGCAGAAATCGGCAGTTGCGACCCAGTATCTCGTCGCGCTCGTAACCCGTCAGCCGACAGAAGGAGTCATTCGCAAACACCACCGGATTATCGTGCAAACGTGGATTGGTTATGATCATCGGCATGCGCGTGGCGCGCACCGCAGCTACGAAGGGATCCGTCCCTGCGTCGAGGCCTAAAACTTCCGCTTCAATCCTTTGAGCATCGGCGGTGCCGTTTCCGCTCGTCACTGTTTCGCTCATTCCTATGCCGATCCCGCCTACGCTTTTCCCCTTTGTTAGAACCGAGGCACGTAGAGTGCGGTTCCATCTCCCTGGCACGGGAAAGCTGGAAGGCGTTACAGATCGAGGCGCGCTCGAAATCGCTGAAGGCAGCGACTTTGGCTTTTTTCCATCGAGATGGATTGGGGTGGAGTGGCCATTTTGGTCAAAGGCGCTGGCAGGCTGGTACGCTGGTCAATAGCTGGGTGGGCGTAGCGCCCCGAGAGGCTACCAAAGAAGGGGATGCGAAGAGCGCCAGCTGTCTGGGCCAGTGGGTTGAATCCGACATTTGGTGCCCGTGCATAATTTCGTCCAGATCGACCTTCCAGATGAAAGGGCGGGGGGCCTCGTTATTCTCCTTGATAAAGAGGTTGATGGCGGCCTGCAGATCGACGACGGAATGAAATATGCCGTCTTTTCGACCGCGACCTGTGAGCTTAGCGAAAAGCGGTCGATGGCATTGAGCCATGGGCACGTCGTCGAGACGAAATGGAAGGTACAACGCGGATGCCTGGTCCAATAGGCGCGACGATCGCCAAGCATATCTGTTCAGTTCGACGCTCCGGTTGCAGCCCAGTTCCCAGGGCAAAAATCTGCCGGTCGCCGCCGTGGGCGATCCCTCGCGTTCGGCCTGCCGGCGCTCAGTGCAGCATAGTTTGAAGCATGCGCTCAAGTTCGGTCGGAAGCAGCGGTTTAAGGATCAAAGGGGCAGTGGGATGTTTGCGCATTAACGCGAAGTCCGGAGCGCCTGAACAAAAGACATAGGGGATGCCGTACAGATCAAGATCACCTGCCAAAAGGCCGACGTCGCCATCTTTCAACCGAATATCCAGGACAGCAGCGGACGGCATATCTTCAGCCACGGCAGCGATACCGTCGGCGAGCGTTTGGTAAGGCCCGTCTACCGCATAGTTGGCGTCCTCCAATATGTTAGCGATGACGGCGGCGACGGCAGGGTCGTCCTCGACCAGCAGGATGCGGTTACTCATCTTTTAGGCCAATCCGAAATGAGCACGATATCGCTCGAAACAACGCTCCCCGCAGCGCAGGCGGATCAGCGCTCCTTCCGCCATGGCGGTTGCACGGCGGGGATCTTCCGCGACCAGTGGGTAGATTGCCTCATCATTCCATTCACGGCTGTGCTTGATATCGAGTACGGCATGGAGATCGAAATAGCGTCGTTCGGACCCAGACAGGCCGACGCGCTTCAACCCCCTGGCAGTATACGCGGACCGATCGGGCGCGGTAAGCTCGATCACTCCCAGGGCGCCGACGCTGTGCCAAGCATAGCAACGTAAAGAGGCCATGGCCGTCATGGCATTGGCGAGCGCCAGACTTTCCCAGGCAGTATTTTCGATACGCGTATCGAGGTCCAGAGTATCGACCAGCTGGCCCAGCATCGGCCCATGCATGCCCTTCGCGTTACCCCGGCCCATCTCGTCCCAGTAATTGCGCGCCAGTTCGAGCTTGGCGCGCGCCGGCAGCTTGACTTGCGTCATTGCGACCAGATCGTCGAAACCTGCTTCGCCCGCAGCTTCCTGCGACAGGAACCATCGAAGCTCATCTCGGTCCGCCTGTTCAGCGAGCCACGGGAAAAGACGATCATGCTGTCCAGGCCCACTCGCCTTGAGATTCTCGAACCAGGCGATGAAGCGATCAGGGTCCGTTGGCGCCTCGCGCGCCTCAACCATGACTTCCCGCCGCAACTCCTCAAGAAATCCCATCTCCAGACGAAGCATATGGCGATCATTGTCGAAGCGACTAGCTGACATGTCCTCTGGAAAAGTGGGCGATAGCCGTTCGCGATTCCAGCGGCTCAGCACCTCCTGAAATTCCTGTTGCAGAAATTGAGATCCGTCAGCCTTGAGCTGCGTAGCCACATCCAGTCCTTTCATATGATATGGCGGAATAATCCTGGAGGGCTGACTCTCGTTCCTGAAAATCATATTGATCAGGATCAATGAAACCAGGCGCAGTGCTAAGCCTGGTCAATCTAAAAATGTGAAACCGATTATTTCCACGGCTGCTTCGCAGATCGCCTCAGCGTCCGCTGCATCGTTCTTTCCGCGTTTGACGTACGGCTTCACATAATAAGCGGGCATCAGCTTGACATCATGACCCAGAGCGATGGGCTAACGCGCCCAGAAATGTGATGAGGCCCAGGCTTCGATTCCGATCAAGCAAGACGGCAATTTCGCGAAGAACTTCAGCAAACGATCGCGCGTCAATCGCTGGCGCAATACCGCTGCACCATTGGCATGCATCCACACCGTGCACCTGGAACATGTTCTTCGCCAGGTCTGAACCAATCGTCGTGACCGTTCCCATTGGAGCTCTCCTTCCGACTCATACGCAGGTCAGACTGCGGGAAAGTTGGAGAGCCGTCCACGTCATCATTATGAGACGCTCAGAGCCGGGATACGGGTCACCAGATGCAAACCTTCCGCTTTGTCGGCAAACTGGCGACCGATTTTCGTCGTTCTGCAAAGAGAGCCGCGCTAGCCGTATCTGCAAAACGCGGTCTTAACACCGGACTATAAGCACGGCGGCTCAGCTTGCCCGCGATCGTTTATGGCAACGACCATTTGGTCGGAAAGCCAAAGACCCAGCCACCGTCCAACAAGCATCATTCCTGCCTCTTCCCCGAGCGACAAAGCGACGTCGCGGCACAGTGCGCCGAATGTCATGCCACGACGCAATTTGAGCAGCGCCTGCAATTCGCCGTCGTCGATAGTCCGGATGCGGCACTGCTCGCCCTGACGCCACAAAATGACCATATCGGGCATATCCAGATATTGCGGCGCGGGTGGTTCTTTCCGATCAACCAGAGCCGACCATATGACAAAACCATTGGTTTGAAGGTGCATAAGTTCGATCGACGATGAAAACGTCAACACCGCGCGATCCCAGTCGACATTGCCCAAACCGTCCAGCCCAACGGCGGGACTATCGGCTGCGACGAACAGTTCTTCCAGTGCAAGCTCGATACCAGCGATTTCCGCTATCTCAGGATCGTCAGCGTGAAGCCGTGCAAGTGTCGTCGGAAAATCGCGTCCATATGCGTCCAATGTCCAACTGCTCGGCGGGACGCTGTCGATATGATGCACGGCGGCATGAAGAAACAAATCCTCACCGATCCACGCACGGGAGCGCGGAAAGCTGAGTTCCAGACAGGTGACAAGCTGGGTGCGGTAATTATTCTGATAGACGGCAAGGCCAGGCCCAGCCTCCGCACCGATGCGATCGGCAGCAGCCATGTCTTCCCGTAGCAGCCAGTCTCGCATGTCGCGCTGAAGCGCCAGCAGGCTCATGCCGCTTCCTCCATCTTCCCGGCGGAAATCCCGCGCGCGGTGGAAAGCTCCACCAGCAGGTCGGCCAGCGGCGGGATGGCATCGTCGCGTTCGATCATCGTCGCGACCGGCCCAAGTTTTGTCAGGACATGCGCATAGAGCTGCCACACGGACGGCGGCACCGCCTGGTCGTGCGTGTCGATCAGCAGGTGGTCGCCATGGCTGTGCCCGGCGAGATGAATCTGGCGCACGTGGTCATGCGGCACGCCGTCGAGGTAGGCGACAGGATCGAAGTCGTGATTGCTAGCGCTGACGAACACATTGTTGATATCGAGCAGCAGTCCGCAGCCGGTTCGCGCGCACAGGGCGTCGATGAACTGCCATTCGGTCATGTCTGCCGGAGCGAAATCAATATAGGTCGACGGGTTCTCTATCAGCATCGCACGGCCCAGCGCATCCTGCGCCTGGTCGATATTGGTGCAGACGATATCGAGCGCCTCCTCCGTGTAGGGCAATGGCAACAGATCGTGCGAGTTGAAGCCTTCGATCCGCGACCAGCTCAGGTGATCTGACACGAACAGCGGATCGACGTCATCCACCAGCGCGCGAAGCCGGGTGAGATAGGCCCGATCAAGACCGTCGGCCGAGCCGATGGACATGGATACGCCGTGCAGGGCGACGGGGTAGCGGGCGCGAACATCGCGCAGAATATGTCGCGGCCGACCGCCGTCGATCATGAAATTCTCCGAGATCACCTCAAGAAAATCGACCGCGATGCGATGGTCCAGGAGGTCGGCATAATGCTGTTTGCGCAGGCCAAGTCCGAAACCGGAGAAGGAGGGGATCATGGGTAAACTTCCTGCTGATAAAGGCTGCCCGGCGCGCCTGTGCACGCCGGGCATTGAAACGTCATTTCGGCTCGGTCAGGCTGCCCCCGGCGGCCTTGCACGCCTTGACGGTCATGGCCTTGAAACCATGCCCCTTGCAGACATTCTGCCCCTTGCATTCGTTGCTGGCGGTCTTGCAGTCCGACGTGCCCTTGCAGCTGTTGATGCCGTAGCAGTGAACGACTTTCGTATCCCCGCTGTCTTGCGCCACGGCCGGTGCCGCTGCTGCTGAAACGATCGCGATGGCGGCGGCCGAAGCAGCCATGCCGATACCGCTGTTATGGGTGAGCATGATGATTTCTCCGAAAGAATGTTGAGCCAATCTGGCCCCTGTCTTTCGGCCTGCAGCGGCCCCCGGTTACAGAGGCGCCAGAAATTTACCGAACCGATGGCAACATGCTGCGCAATGGCGGCTTCTGCTTCACCAGCGCAGCAGCCGCGGCCCGACCAGCATGCCGAGCAAGGTCGCGAGCAATATTCCCAGCGAATACCAGGTCAGGACGAAAATCGCCGACACTTCGGGGCAGTGGATACAGTAAACTGTTGCCGCGAAGGCCCCCGCTGACAGGCCAGCGGCCGCTCCGGCCGCGCGCAACCGGGTCGGGGCGAGCCTGCGGAAGGACCATAGCAAACCGGCGAAGATGGGGGCTGACAGCGACAGGACCAGCCAGGGGCAACTCTTCCAGCTATGGCCGAGCCACATTGCCAGCCATTGCGACGAGGGCGTGCGCGCCAGTTCGAGCAGGCCGACCGCCGCAAGAAGCAGGACGGGTATCGCAAGCGCCCACAATCCGCGCAATCGACCGCTGTTGGGGCGCGCGAGTTGGGCCGTCGTCACCAGTGCGGCGATCGACAGGGAGAAAGTATATCCCCATTTCATCCAGAAGGACGCACCCTGCATGGCCGTGCCCAGATCCGGGCGGATGCCGATCGAAGCCAGAATGAGAAGCGCTGATGCGATCCCGCCAACGATGATACCGATGGCCAGCCGCCGCGCGACGCTGTTTCGGGCCACCGGGCGAGTATCGCTGGCAAGATGCCGGATCAGATCGTCCGTGTTCATCGCATTGCCCCCTGCACCCGCACCATCAGCGCCTTCAGCCCGCGATGCACCGAAATCTTCACGTCGGATTCGCCTATGCCCTCCGCACTTGCCGCTTCGGCGACGCTCAATCCCTCCAGCCGGGTTGCGCGGATCATCCGCGCCTGCTTGGGCGGCAATTGCTCCAGCAGATCGTCTATGTCGAGCTTCGCCATGCTGCTTGCCTCGAATTCTTCGGAGACCAGCAAGTCTTCTAGATCGTCGATCGGCCGCAACCTGCCGACACGGCGGAAATGGTCGATCATCTTGTAACGAGCGACTGCATAGAGCCAGGCGGTGAAGGCACGGCCGCGATCATAGGTCGCGCGGCGGGTGTGAACGGCAATAAGGGTGTCCTGCACCATATCCTCGACATCGTCGTCGGCGCCGCGAACACGGCGCCGATAGAAACCCCGCAGCAGCGGAACAAGCAGGCGCAGCAATGCCGCATGGGCGGCGGGATCACCGTCCAGCCCATCAATCATCAATGCGCGCAGATGCTCCTCTGTGGTCTGCATTCAATCTCCTCGCCCACATGTTCGGGCCGAACCGGCCATCAGTTACAGCATCGACGAAAATTTCTGCGCCGTTCGATTGTAACCGCAGCTTGTTCTTCCCCGAACCCGCGTATGTGACACGGGCTTCCCGCCTCCTCCCCGATCACCGCGCGGCCCGGCCCTCTGTCCGGGCCGCGCGCAGAGGCGCTGGATCGTAGAGGACATCATTATGCGTACAACTCATGCGGCGCTCGCCGCCAGCATCGCCATCGCTTCGGCGACCACGCTCGCCGCTTCCGCCCATGCGGAGACGAAGCCCAAGATGGAGAAATGCTACGGCGTTTCGCTCGCCGGCAAGAATGACTGCGCGGCCGGTGCCGGCACCAGCTGCGCGGGCACGTCGAAGGTCGATTATCAAGGCAATGCCTGGAAACTGGTGAAAGCCGGCACCTGTACGTCGATCAAGACGCCCAAGGGCAACGGCGCGCTTTCCCCCAAGGCCTGACCATGGCGGCCGGGGCGCCATTCCGTCCCGGCCACACTTCCTGGAGACGAACGATGAGTCTGTCCCTGAAAATGCGCGATGTCTTCGTTCGGCGGATCGAGGCGCTGCTGCCTGATGCGCTGCTACTGCTGGTCGCCCGTTTGGGCATTGCCGCGATATTTTTCCTGTCGGGACGCACGAAGGTGAATGGCATCATCACTATCACCGACAGCACATATGAGCTGTTCCGCACCGAATATGCCCTGCCGATCGTCCCCCCCGACCTTGCTGCAACAGTGGCGACCTGGGCGGAGCATCTCTTCCCGATATTGCTGTTGCTAGGCCTGTTCACGCGGCTTTCGGCGCTCGCCCTGCTGGGCATGACCCTGGTTATCCAGACATTTGTCTATCCCGAAGCATGGCCGACCCATCTCAGCTGGGCCGCGATCCTGCTTCCCCTTGTCGCCCGTGGCGGCGGCATCTTCTCCATGGATGCGCTCATTTTTCCCCGATCAAGGATGTGAGACCTAGCTAGCGCCAGGAATTTTGCCTTGCCGCGACCGATATTTCCCCGCGCCGCGTTTACGGGAGGCCGGCTTCGCAGGGCGGACTGCGAACGCCAGATGATATGAAAAGCTGTCGTTGGGCCAAGCCAGTTGGGACGGCGGAATGATCCCACGGCCGGGTGGTCGGATGCATCACAACCGACCCTTTCCAGCCGCTCAGCGTCCAAATTTCGCTTCCCACGTGCAGACCGTACGCTAATCCGGCAAGTGTCGACCAGATGCCGCCGTTCGCTGGTTCCGACGCGAACGTCCGGAACTGGCAAGAGCCGCCGTCCCAGCCTCACGGGCTGCCGACTCGCAGCAGCCCACCTTTTGGCGGCACCTTCATCAGCGCCAGCGAATGAAAATCCCCCGAACTACTGCCATGTCATTGCCCTCAGCTTCGCCGCGTTTGATAGAGTCTGCAAATAGCAACTCGTCGGCGTCCGACCGATCAGCGATCGACCGCGTCGCGCTGACAGCGAACCAGGCGTGCGCGCAACACCTTTTCGTCCGATGCGGCGGACCGTGTGCGGTAGGCATCTGGCAACGCGAAATACTCGGCCAGAGCAGTCGCCGCCTCGGCGAACTGCCGCGAACGAACCATCGCGCCGGTTAGCTTGTTCATATAATAGCCAAGTTGCCATTCGCCGGCTGCGTTCAGGGGCACGTCTTGGTCGATAGCCTGTCGAATAAGAGGTCCAAGCTTGGCGATCTTCTTGACGGCCGGCTCGGCTTCCACCGCTTTGAACATGCGGTTCGATAACTTCTGCATATGGTCATAATAATAGCTGACCCCGTCCCGCCGAGCATCCGCATCAGGGTCAGACCATGCTTTTCCCGCACTGAATGTCTTGAGGTCACCGATCGGACGCATCGCCGCGCGATAATATTCGGGTGCCGGAATGACGCGGCTCAACGGCGAGCCATCACTGCTGCGACCGCGCGCCCGAATGCTTTCGTGAGCAGGATCGACGCCAACAGGCAAGGCGTCGCGGAAGTCCTCCCGCGCAAAACGGCCGAGCAACCGCAACCTAGCACCGCGATCTATCTCCGTTTCGCCGATCAACGCGGTCAGGAAGCTATGGAGGTCTGCCGCGTGGTTGCCCGCTTGCCCCTCGCGTCCAGCGCGCGCCGCCTTTTCCAGCAGCGCAACTTCGCGCGCTGCAGCACCGATCCGGTCGGCGTCCCAACGATCAGGATTGGCGACGAGCGAACTGAGCATGATCCACAGGCGTTGGCGGACGAACTTGAGTTTTCCGTCGACCGTATCGGATCGATAATAGGCCTCGCCATAAGCACGGCAGGCTTGCTTGGAGTCGAGCATCCAATTTCCAAACGCAGATCCGGCTATGCTCTCGGGTACAAAACGCACAGAGACCGCCTTTTTGGCTTCAGCGGGATCATGCTCGAGCGGCATGAAGCCAGAACTGGCCGCGAGATCTACAATGCCCGCAGCGGCAACTGCCAGCGCGTTGCGTTTTCCATCCAGCCTCTCCACCGCCGTCTTGTAGCGGGTAGCGGTGATCAATTGCCGTCTGAAGGCGTTCTCCGCCTGGAGGGTATGGTTGAGCTGGAACCTGTCATCGGCCCGGCTTCCTGGCTGGTCGAGCTTGTCTGACAGGGCACGCAGCCGCGTTTCTCGCCATTCATCTATGAAGGGGTAGCGGCCCTCCGCAATCGCTTGCTCTTCAAGGGCCTGCACCTTCTTGGCCGATGCACTGTCTCGCGCCGCAAGTCGCCCATGCTCAATCCAAGCTTTTATCGCCGCCTCAATCCAGACATGCCCCAACGCCGCCAACCCTTGCAGCCCATGGGGAAGCGCCGCGTCCTTCGTCGCCTCGACCGCGATACGAATGATATCGGCAAGACGCTCGCAGGCGTTCGCTTTGTCGAAAGCTTCCCAGATCGCGTCCGCATCGACCGCCCAGGCGGGATTGAACCTCAGCCCCAGTGCAAGGCCCGCGTGTCGATCCTCATCGAAAATGTCGGCCGCAGCGAGAAGCGCCTCAGTTCGTAGAAGGATTCCAAATTCGTGCGCAGAACGTGGATATTGAAGAACCGATCCAGGCCAGAATCCTGGGCTCACCGGACCGCAGGCGAAGCTCGATCCCCCGCGAGTTCCGTCCTGGTCTGAGCGGTCGGTGCACCCGTCGGGCTGGAGCGTTGCTTCTGTCTCGCTAAGCATTAGAATATCGAGGACGTCCGCAAATGCAGCATTCAGGGCGACCATGTCAGCGGCATTGCCGCCGGTATCTGGGTGCAGAAGTATCGCAGCCCTGCGGTAAGCGGCTTTTGCCGCAGCCAAATCCGCAATCGCCTTTGCATCAAAAAACTCAGAAAACCGGGGCCAGTCGCTTTTCAGGAGCGCGAGCGGCGATGAACCGCGTGCAGGTTTCGTACGCGGCCGGACATAGAGTTCGTAAACTGCGTCGAGCGCCCCTGCGGACTCTACTAAAAACCGCTCGATCGTGCTGATGAACGATGGCGCGAAGTCCCGCCGCCGCGATGGGTTGTTGAACTGCCGATAGTAGAAAAACTGCTCTTTGGCGTCGAAAAACGCCTGCAGCACCTCACTCGATACCGCATTGAGCACTGCGCTCGCATCGGGACTTTTTCTCGTAATCGCCGCCATCAATCTCTGCCTTCCCCACCCGGTCTAAGTTGGTGGATGAAACCTGTTATCTCCTGATGTGAGCTGGCGCACGACAAAGGGAGCATCCGTCCAAAACCTAATTCGCTTCGATCGATCTGCACGTGTCGCTGACGGCTACCAACCCTTGTTCTGTCTGAATGGGGAAACCCGCCCGGCGAACGCTGTAAGTCAGCTTGTGATAAGCCCGGTGGTTCCAAGGGCCGCTCTGGAACGGCGGGAATGTCCCAGATCCCGCCGATCTCGACCCAAATTTGCCGTTCGAGGGGCGATTTTTGAGCCCCAGGAGCAGACGGTCAGGTTTTCCGTTCCAACCGCGCGTCGAGCCGATCTCGGAATGCCAGCTTCCATCTAGCAATTGGTCCCAAGCTGCCCTCAAGCCTGACTGACGAATAAAGCATCGGGAATATCCGATATCTGGTTGACGGGCCATATCGCATCGGATAATTCCGATGCATGGCAACCGATGAGGCACTCTCGATCCTTTCCGCTCTCGGCCATCCGACGCGGCTCGATGCGTTCCGCCTGCTAATCCGGCATGAGCCCGAAGGGCTGTCGACCGGCGAACTGGTAGAGGCATCGGGGCTGACCCAGAGCACGTTTTCGACCCATCTGGCCGTGATGGCGAAGGCAGGGCTGGTCCTGTCCGAGAAGCGAGGTCGCCAACAGATCCAGCGAGCCAACCTCGATGCGCTACGCGGACTGATGATCTATCTGGCAAAGGATTGCTGCCAAGGGCGCGCCGAACTGTGTGAGCCGCTTCTGGCCGAACTTACCTGCTGCTGAAGAGGCAACAATGACCGATATCGTGATCTACCATAATCCGCTTTGCGGGACCTCTCGAAATGCCCTGGCCATGATCCGCAATGCCGGCATCGAACCTCATGTTATCGAGTACCTGAAGACGCCGCCGAGCCGCGCGCTGCTCCTGGAACTCATCGACCGCGCCGGCATCACCCCGCGCGCTCTGCTGCGCGAGAAGGGGACGCCTTATGCCGAACTGGGCCTCCGCGACGAGACCTTGACGGACGAGGCCCTCGTCGACGCGATGATGGAGCATCCTATCCTCATCAACCGGCCTCTGGTCGTGTCGCCACTGGGCGTGAAGCTCTGCCGGCCTTCCGAAGCAGTGCTGGACCTGCTGCCAGCTCACCAGCGCAGCACATTCGTCAAGGAAAACGGGGAAGTCGTGGAAGCGACCCGGCGATGAGCCTTTCGGTTCGTAGGGTGAATGTCGACGACGCGGAAGCTATCGCCGCAATCTATGCGCATCACGTCCTGAATGGCACCGCGACCTACGAAGTTGTGCCACCGACCGGGGACGAGACCGTCGAGAAGATCTTGACGGTGACCGGACGTAGTTGGCCATTCCTGGTTGCCTGCGATGGATCTGAGGTGGTGGGCTATGCCTACGCCACGCAGTTCCGGGACAGACCGGCCTACGCCTATGCTTGCGAGAACAGCATCTACGTAGCGCACGACCGGCGCGGTGGCGGCATCGGCAAGCTGTTGCTCAAGGCCTTGCTGGAGGCCGCCGATGCCTATGGCTTCCGGCAGATGGTCGCTGTCATCGGTGGCGGCGAACCGGCCTCGGTCGCACTACACGGCTCTTGCGGCTTTGAGCAGGTCGGCTGCCTGACCGGCATGGGCTGGAAGGCCGGCCGCTGGCTCGACACAGTTTACATGCAGATCGCCTTGGGCGGCGGCACGGCGACCGCGCCTATCGCTTCCGGGAAGGACTGACGATCATGTCGCTGTTCGAACGCTATCTCTCGCTGTGGGTGGCCCTGTGCATCGTAGTCGGGATCGGTCTCGGCCATTTGCTTCCCGGCGCCTTCGAGGCGATCGCAGCGCTGGAGATCGCCAACGTCAACCTCGTGGTGGCGGGCCTGATCTGGCTCATGATCATCCCGATGCTGCTACGGGTCGATTTCGGCGCCTTCCATAGCCTTCGGCAGCACTGGCGTGGTATCGGCATTACCATCGTAGTGAACTGGGCGATCAAGCCATTCTCCATGGCATTGCTCGGCACCTTCTTCCTGGGCCACCTGTTCGCGCCGATGCTGCCTGAAGGCGTATCGTCGTCCTACATTGCCGGGCTAATCCTGCTGGCTGCAGCGCCTTGCACGGCGATGGTCTTCGTCTGGTCCAGCCTCGTCGATGGTGAGCCGAACTACACCTTGAGCCAGGTGGCACTGAACGACCTGATCATGGCCTTTGCGTTCGCGCCGCTCGTAGGACTGCTGCTGGGCGTGGCATCGATTACCGTGCCGTGGAGCACGTTGGCGCTGTCGGTGGGACTCTACATCGTCGTCCCAGTGGTCATCTCGCAACTGCTCCGCCGAGTCCTACTTCGCGGGGGCGAGAAGCGGCTCCAGCATTTCTTGTCCGCCACCGGCCCGATCAGCCTTGCCAGCCTGCTGCTGACACTGGTGCTACTGTTCGGCTTTCAGGGCGAGCAGATCTTCCGGCAACCGCTGGTGATTGCGCTGATTGCCGTGCCGATCCTGTTTCAGGTCTATCTCAACGCCGGCATCGCCTATTGGCTCAGCCGCCGCTTCGGTGTGGCATGGTGCGTCGCCGGCCCGTCGGCGCTGATCGGCGCCTCCAATTTCTTTGAACTGGCTGTGGCCGCCGCGATTAGCCTCTTTGGCCTCAGTTCCGGCGCCGCGCTGGCAACGGTCGTGGGCGTGCTGGTCGAAGTGCCGGTGATGCTATCGATCGTCGCCTTGGTGAAGCGGACCCGTCCCTGGTACGAGAAAGGTATTTCCGCATGAGACTGCGCGAACTCGCAGCCCCCGATCATCTTCCTGCTCTGGACAAGGCCTTCGCGTTGGCTCGTCCTGCCGCTGGCCTTGGCCCGGATCAACCGCCTCCGCGTATTCTGCTGCTCTACGGCTCTCTGCGGGAACGCTCGTTTTCGCGCCTCGCGGTGGAAGAGGCGGCGCGCCTGCTAGAGTTCTTTGGCGCCGAGACGCGGATCTTCGATCCCAGCGATCTGCCGCTGCCCGATCAGGTGGCGGGAGACGATCACCCGGCGGTGCACGAGCTGCGTGAGCATGCGCTGTGGTCGGAAGGCATGGTCTGGTGCAGCCCGGAGCGGCACGGTCAGATCAGCGGCATCATGAAAACCCAGATCGATCATCTGCCGCTCCAGATCCGCGGGATGCGGCCGACGCAGGGAAGAACGCTTGCGGTCATGCAGATGTCCGGCGGTTCGCAATCGTTCAATGCCGTCAATTCGCTGCGCTTGCTGGGCCGCTGGATGCGGATGTTCACGATTCCTAATCAGTCGTCAGTGGCGATGGCCTACAAGGAGTTCGACGAAGACGGCCGGATGCGGGCATCGAGCTACTACGAGCGCATCGTCGATGTGATGGAGGAACTGGTCCGCTTCACCGTGCTGATGCGGCCGCATGCGTCGCAGCTCGTTGACCGATACTCCGAACGGAAGGAGGCTGGTGTGCCTATCGACGCCACCACTGCGGACCTTTCAGCTATAGCGATAGCGGGCCAGCCCTGATTCCGCGGTCGACCCTTTGTGGACGCTCTGCTTCTAATTTGTCATTCCGAACTGCTGACGGTCTCCTATTAGAGCGGCAGTAGTTGACTGAGCGATCACTAATCGGAGTGGGGGCGGTGCTACCTGCGGCAAAGGTAGACCTTCGACAAGATCGATCAGTTGGTGGGTTGCGATCTCGGCCATTTCGCCAAATGGTCGCGCTACGGTGGTCAGCGCGGGGGTTAGCAATTCGGCAACCAGACTGCCGTCAAACCCGACGACGGAAAGCGGGCTTGGTACGGCGATGCGAAGTTCCGAAGCGACCTTCAGCACGCCCGCTGCCATGATGTCGTTGGCGGCAAAAATGGCTGTGGGCAGCGGCGAAAGGGATAGAAGCTGCTCGGCGGCTGCGACGCCGGAGGCGAGGCTGTAATTCCCCTCGATTTCATGAAGCAAGGCAACTCTGTTCCGGTCGAGCGCTTCGATAAAACCACGACGTCGTTCGATGGCGGATATCATCGACTGGGGGCCGGTGACCATCGCGATTCGCTGGTGGCCGAGTGCAACCAGATAATCCGCGACCGCACCGGCCGCATCGGCTTCGCGGGACAATATGACGCTGCCATAGCCATCGATCGGCACGGCCGAGAGCGCCACGGCGGCAACCTGTTCGGCTTGCAGGGCCTGAGGCAAGCCGATGATCCCGGACACGGGGGGCAGCACGATCAGGCCATCGATGCGAGACCTGCGGGCAAAGGCAAGCACATCCTCGATCGCGCCTTCTTCTTCCAGTGGCGTCGAATGGCAGATGACCTCATAGCCGCGCCGTGTCGCTTCTCGTCCAACGCCCCGTTGCACGGTGTCGAGAACCAGAGCGTTGCGATCATTATGGACGATGCCGATCAGGAAGGATCGACCCTTGGCCAACGCCCTTGCGCGCAGGCTTGGCCTGAAATTCAAGGCGGAAATAGCCTGCTCGATGCGCTCGCGGGTGTCGTCGCTGACGCGCGGCGAATTGTTGAGGACGCGCGAAACCGTGCGGATCGAAACGCCGGCGCGATCCGCCACGTCAGAAATGGTCGGCTCATGGCCATTGTTGAACGAAGCATTGCTATTCATGGTCGGACGCTATGCTGCCAGATCGCTTCTGTCACGCGCTACCATCATGCCTATCTATTTGACTTGACGCGCGGGTTGGAGAAGCATAATTCACGGCCATCAATGATAGCGCTAACTAAGGCGTGTCGAGCAATTTACGGCGGAGCAGGTCAAGGCTCCAACTGGTCATTGCAAGAAAGAAGGGGAGGATCGAATGAAGCAGATGCAATCGTTGCGCGTGCATTTCCTGACGGGAGCCGCGCTTATTTTTTGTCCGGTCGTGCCAGCGCTGGCACAGGCCCAAACTTCCACCGAAACGCCAGCTGTCACTGCTGCCGAGCAGGCGCAGGGCGGCTCGGATAGCGCAACCGCAGACATCGTCGTCACCGGATCGCGCATCGCGCGCAATGGCTTCGACGCCTCGACCCCGGTCAGCGTGGTCGGCTCCGAGGACATCAAGCTCTCGGGCAATGTGAACGTCGAAAAGACGCTGGCGCAGCTGCCGCAGGTGGTCGGTTCACAATTGGGTAGCGCGACCTCGAATACTGTTCCCGGCGGCTTTGCCGACGTCAACCTGCGCGGCTTTGGTTCGACCCGCAACCTGGTGCTGGTCAATGGGCGGCGCTATGCCATTTATGGTCCGGAGCAGGTTACCGATCTCAACACGATTCCGTCGAGCCTGATTGCGCGCACGGAAATCGTGACGGGTGGTTCGTCGGCCGTCTACGGGTCCGATGCCATCACCGGCGTCGTCAACTTCATCATGCGCGACGATTTCGAAGGCGTGGAAGCGCGCGCCCAGCTCAATATGGATCGTCCCACCGGGACGCCCGTCTATACCGTCGACCTGACGATGGGCGGTAATTTTGCCGACGGTCGTGGCAATCTGGTCGTGTCGGGCAATTATCTCAAGCGCAACTCGATCACGCGCGGGCAGCGCGGCAGCTTTGCCTATGACTCGCTCAACGACGGATGCATCGTGCCGGGCAGCGGCGGCCATGACCGGGCCGGCACGCCCTTCACGCCGGCCTCTGGCCTGGGCTGCGTCGCGGGTGGCGGTGAGCTTGGCTTCGTTGCCGGTGGCAGCGGTGACATTCCCAATGGACGCTTTTCCGGTATTCCGGCGGCGGGCGGCTCCAACGCGGCGCTCAATGCCGCCTATGCCAATGCCGGCCTGTCGGCGATGACGTCGCGCGGCTTCACCTTCAACGATGAAGGCACGGTTGCCCGGCCACAGATCACGCCGCAGGATGATTTTAATCTGGGCCCCGACAACTATCTGATCCAGCCGCAGAAGCGCTGGATGATCAACAGCTTTGGCCATTATGATTTCACCGATGACATCACCGGCTATATGGAGCTTCACTATAGCAGCAATGTGGTGAATGCCCGACTGGCGCCGACCAATGTCGGGTCGCCCACCTTGTTCGATGTCAATAATCCCTATCTGACGCCGCAGTTGCAGGAAGTGCTCCGCCAGCTTGATCTGGCCGAAACCGGGACGACCACCGTCACCAGCGGTACCGCGACGCGGACGACGACCGCAGGGGACGGGCTGGCGGTTCTGACCGCGGGACGCCGCTATCGGGAAGTGGGGCCGCGATTGGCCAGCGAACGGCGTAATGTCTTCCGTGGCGCCTGGGGCTTCAAAGGCAATCTGGGCAGCGTGTCGGACAATGTCCTGACCGATCTCAAGTTCGACGCCTATTACACCTATGCCCGCAGTGAAGACACGTTGCTGCTGCAGAACGCGATTTCGCGTAGCCGGCTGCAGGCGGCCTTGTTGTCGGTCAATGGCGCGGCACCGGTCTGCAACATCTTTGGCCAGAATATCTCCGAAGCCTGCGCCAGCGCGATCCGCATCAACGCCACCAACTCGACCATCGCCACCCAGCAGGTCGCACAGGCGAGCGTCACCGGCACCCTGTTCCAGCTGCCTGCCGGTCCGGTGGGTTTCTCCAGCGGCTATGAGTGGCGCAAGACCAGCGCAACCTTCACGCCGGACTCCTTCCTGGCCTCGGGCGACGTCGCCGGTTTCAATCCCGGCCTGCCGACCAAGGGCGACGTTTCGGTCAACGAGATTTTCGGCGAATTGCGCGTGCCGTTGATCCACGACACACCGTTCATGGAGAGCCTGGTTGCCAATGGCGGCTTCCGCTATTCCGACTATAGCCTGTCCGGCATTGGCGGCCAGTGGACCTATCTGGGCGGGCTCGACTGGCGGGTGAACCGCGATCTTGCCTTCCGTGGACAGTATCAGCGGGCGATTCGCGCACCCAATGTGAACGACCTTTACGGCGGTGTGACCCGTGTCGTCGGTGTCGCGACCGATCCTTGCTCCTCGCGCGCTTCGGCGGCGCAGCGGACCGATTCCGTCCGCGCGGTCTGCATCGCGACGGGCGTTCCAGCCGGCGCGGTCTTCACCGATGCGGTCCAGCCCAACAACATCATGCCGGCGGACTTTGGCGGCAACGTCAATCTGGGTGCGGAAAAGTCCGACACGTTCACCGTCGGCGCCGTGTTCACGCCCAGCTTCGCGCCCAAGCTCTATTTCAGCGTCGATTATTTCAACATCTCGCTGGACGGCGCGATCTCGTCGCTGGGCGGTGGCCTGCAGAACACGCTCAATCTCTGCTATACCGTCATTCAGGACGCCAATAGCGAGTTCTGCCGGGCGATCGTGCGCAATCCCAATACGGGTGAGATCAACGATCCCTATGTGGCGCAGATCCGCAACGCCAATACCGGCAAGCTCAAGACCTCGGGCATCGACTTTGCGATGCGCTATTCCTTCGACGTCGGTTTCGGCTTCCCAGGGCTGGGCAGCACCAGCTCGTTCGATATCAGCAGCAACCTGACCTATCTGGACGAATTCACGTCCACGCCGGTCGCGGCGTTGCCCGACATCAAGAATGAATGTGCCGGAGCCTATGGCCCGACCTGCGGCCAGCCGCTGCCGCGCTGGCGGGCGACGTCGCGCATCACCTGGAATGTCGAGGATCTGAGCCTCAGCCTGCGTCATCGCTATATCGGCAAGGTCACGACCGACCGCTATGTCGTGCCGCATCGTCAGGGGGCGGCGAACGCGCCCAGCCTCGACAGCTTCGCCTACCCGGTGCTGAACGATCAGAATTATTTCGACCTGTCGTTCAACTACAAGCTGCGCGAGGGGATGGAGATTTTCGGCGGTGCGAACAACATGTTCAACAACAAGCCACCGGTCACCACCCAGGGGCCGAATGCCAACACCTTCTCGGCGACCTATGACGTGCTGGGGACCGAGTTCTTCATCGGCGCATCGCTGAAATTCTGAGGACGAGACAGGAGGGCGGGGGCAGCTAGGCTGTTCCCGCCTTCATCATGACAAGGGGATGGATGATGGGTTTTGACCGGCGAAGCTTCCTGCAAGGCGGTGCATGGGCAGGCATGGCCGGGATCGCGCAACCGGCTTTTGCGGCCTCCGGTGCGAGCCTGGGATCGGCTGCCGGGGCCGTTGGCGGGATCGTCGATGTCCGCCGGTTCGGCGCCAAGGGCGACGGCACGGCGATCGATAGCGGCGCGATCAACAAGGCGATCGATCATGTCGCCGGGCTGGGCGGCGGCACCGTCTATTTCCCGGCCGGTTCCTATGCCAGCTACACGATCCGGATGAAGAGCCGGGTCACGCTGTTCCTGGCGGATGGCGCTGTCCTGCTGGCCGCCGCGCCAACCGGCGCGCATGGCTATGACCATGCCGAACCGATCGGGGAGTGGGGTGCTTATCAAGATTTCGGGCATAGCCATTGGCGCAACAGCCTGATCTGGGGCGAGGGGCTGAACGACATCGCCATCCTTGGTCCGGGGCTGATCTGGGGCAAGGGGCTGGGCCGGGGCGACGGCAAGGATAATTGGCTCAAGGATCCGACCGGTCCCGGCACCGGCAACAAGGCGATCGCGCTCAAAAATTGCCGCAACGTCCTGTTGCGCGACATCAGGATATTGGAGGGCGGCTGGTTCGCACTGCTCGCCACCGGGGTCGATAATCTTACCATCGACAATGTGCTGGTGGACACCAATCGCGACGGCTTCGACATTGACTGCTGCCGCAATGTGCGGATCAGCAATTGCACCGTCAATTCGCCCTGGGACGACGGCATCTGCCCCAAGAGCAGCTATGCGCTGGGCCATCCTCGCATCACCGAAAATCTCACTATTTCCGACTGTTTCGTCACCGGCAATTATGAAGTCGGGTCGGTGCTGGATGGTAGCTGGCGCAAGATGCCGCCGTCCTTTGCGCCCAAGATCCACGGACGCATCAAGTTCGGCACCGAATCCAATGGTGGCTTCCGCAACATCACCATCAGCAACTGCATCTTCGAGGATAGCCGGGGGCTGGCGTTCGAGACGGTCGATGGCGCAGTGGTCGAGGATGTGACGGTCAGCAATATCACCATGCGGGGCATTATCGACGCGCCGCTGTTCCTGCGGCTGGGCAAGCGGATGCGCGGGCCTGCGGGCGTACCGATCGGCACGATGAAGCGCATCCTGATCCAGAATGTGGTGAGTTCGGGCGCCAATATGCTGCCATCGGTGATTGCGGGGCTGGTCGATCATCCGATCGAGGATGTCTCCATTGCCGACTGTCATTTCCAGCATGTCGGTGGTGCGCCGACGGCGATGGCCAAGGTGCGTCCGCCCGAGGCCGAACTGGCTTATCCCGAGGCGACGATGTTTGGCGATCTGCCCGCCACCGGTTTCTTCGTCCGCCACGCGCGCAATATCCGCTTCAGCAATGTCGAGGTGGCGGTGGCCGCGCCCGATCCGCGTGCAGCCTTCCGGCTGGAGGATGTGCAGGACGCCGACTTTGTCGGCCTGCGCGCGCCACGCGGCACGACCTGGTCGCTTGACCGGGTCACCGGCTTTCGCAGCAGTGGGGCGCGCTGGATCGCGGACCGCCGGAGCGACGGCCCGCTGTCCGGTGACTTTTAGCCCCTGCGGTCTGGTGCGGCGGCGAAGGCCGCCGCGATCGCATCGCGAAAGGGTTTGGGGCGAAAATCGGCATCGAAGGGGCAGGGCCGCTTGGCCATGCCGTCAGGCCGCAGCCGCATGCCGCTGAGCCAGCTATAGCGGTCGGACAGGCCCCAGCACATCACCGTCTTCGTTTGGGGATAGGATAGCATCAGGTCGAGATAGGCCTTGGCATGGGCGGCGACCTGCGCGTCGCGCGGACCGATGGCGCCGGGTAGCGGATTGTCATGCACGTCCATTTCCGTGACCAGCAGGTCAAGGCCCATGCCGGTGACCTGATCCAGGAAGCGGCGGAAGGCGGGTTCATCCAATGATCCCAGCCCTGTCGGCGTATCGCTGAACTTGCTGCCGAGGTGACTCTGTATGCCAAGGGCATCGATGGGCGTGCCACGCTTGCGCATCTGTTCCAGCAGGCGCAGCACCGCATCCCGATGCACGCCCTCGTCGGCGCGCCAGCCCATATAGTCATTATAGACCAACTGGGCCTTTGGCGCTGCCGCGCGCGCGGTGCGAAAGGCGATGTCGATTGTCTCGAACGCCCCGATATGCCGGGACAAAGCGGTGTCGCGCAGCGCCCCGGTTTCGGAATCGATCGCTTCGTTGACGACATCGAAACTGTCGATCCGGTCGGCATAGCGGCCGGCGACCGTGGCGACATGATCGGTCAGCAGCCGTTCCGCCTCCGCCCTGGGATTGGGCCCATAATCATGCTCCGCCACCCATTGCGGCACCCATCGCTCGCTGTGCCACAACAAGGTGTGACCGCGCACGCCAAGGCCGTTGGCTCCTGCCCAATCCACGATCCGGTCGGCCGCGCGAAAGTCGAAGTGCTGCGGATCGGGACGCGTGATCGACCATTTCATTTCATTTTCCGGCACGACCAGTGCGCATTGTGCGGCATTGAGCGCGCGATAGCGGGGATCGGCGAAATTATCCTTGCCGACCGTGCTGCCGAAGCGGATGCCCTTGGCGGAGCCCAGCGTGGCGAGGGAGTTTACTGATCTTGCCCAGGCAGGAACCGGCAGGGCCAGGGTCGCGGCGCCCGCGATCAGGCTGCGGCGGTCGATCACCCGGTTCACAGCGTCACCCGTTCATTGGCGTGCAGGGTCAGTTGGCGGACGGGCTGTCCCGTCAGGCGCAGGCGGACCGTCTGGGCCTGCGGCTCGATACCGATCAGATGGCGTGGCTTGCCCTGCTTGTCGGTGACGAGGCGCGCGGCCCCACCCTCGATCCGGCCGATTGGTGCGCCCGCAAGGCTGAGGTCGGCGCCCCCGGCGAGATAGACCATGGTGGCGCTGCGTCCCGCATCGGTCGGCATCGACAGATGGGTGGCCTGCGCAGCCTCATGGCCAGGGCGGACATTCCAGTGCAGGTCATCAGCTTCCTCGCAGACGCCGACGAGCCGCCAGCTATAATCGACCATCACCAGCGCGGCGGGGGAATAGCCGGCGGCCTCGGCATGGGTGAAGGCACCGGTGCGCGGGTCCATCTGCTGGCGGAAGGTCATGTCGCGGATCAGCGCTGCGCACCAGGGTGTCATCATCTGGCTGAACTCGGCGGTGCGGCCATAATGGTCGAACCAGCGGCCTGCGCGCAGCGCCGTCAGCGCCTGGGTGGCGCCGCCCCAGCTATTGGCCGGTATCGATCCGACAAAGGCAGGGTCATCCATCGCCACCGACGTCAGCGGATAGGGCGCCCAGAAGGCGGCCGGATTATGCAGTTGCCGGGTCCAGAGCGTGTCGAACAGCGCCTGATCGGGCACATGTTCGCCGCAGACGCGCGAAAGAATATCGGAACGAACGCGCACGAAATCGCCCTTCGCGTCGAGATCGTAGAAGGCCGCATCTTCCGGCACATAGAGTTTGGAGAGGATCAGGCCGCGAATATGATCGGCCTGCGCGGCCCAGCGGTCGGCCTCGCTGGTCTTGCCAAGAGCCGATGCCATTTCGACCAAGGCCCTGCGCCCGCCATAAACGGTTGCGGACAGGTCCGGGCACAGGCGGGGCAGGGTAGCGATGGGGTGATGGGTGCGGGCGTCCTTGTTCGGACACTGGTTGGGCATGCCGGCCCAGCGCGGGCTGTTGTCATGGCCGGTATCATAGGTGCAAAATCCTTCGACCAGTCCGGTGCCGCGCGTATTGCGATAGCGCATCAGCCAGCCATCCCAGGCCGTACAGGCGCGGTAGCTGGCCTCCAGCAGCGCGCTGTCGCCGGTCGCTCGCGCCAGTTCCCAGGCGGTGGCAGCGATCGGCACCACCATCTGGATCTGGCCAAAGCCGGTTTCGACGATCTTGTTGTTGGCGGGCAACTGGCCGTCCGCCCGCTGCAATTCGAAAAAGGTCATATGGCTGTTACGGGCCACGTCCGGCCGGAATTTGCGATAGACCAACGCCTCGTGCGGCCCGCATTCCTGCCAGATGCCCTGATAGACGGCGCCTTCGATCAGCACCGGCTTGCTGACATAGGGCATGACCTGAACATTGGCGGCCAATACCGCCAGCGCCTTGTCATAGGCCGCCTGCCAAAGCCGGTTGGCGGTGTTGAAGCGCGGCGCATCGGCAGCCGGTTCGGCATAGGCCATTCGACTTGCGCCAGCGCTGGCAAGGCCGCTCGCGGCGGTGAGCAGGAAGGAACGTCGATCCATTTATATCCCCTGAGAGCTGGCTTTAAGGCGCGACCGGCGCGGGATGATCGACCCGGACCCAGTCCACGTCGATCGATCCATCCGCGCCGCTGCGGTTGAAGGTGAACAGGCCCGGCCGTGAGCCTTTCCACCAGGAGAAACGGGCAAGGCCAATGGCATCGCCGAACGGCAGGAAGGCGCGGCCGTCGAGACTGTAACTGTAGCGGACCGTCTGGTCTGCGCCGACCTCCGCCCGCAATTCGACGGAGGAGCCGGTGAGGGCAGGGCCGGTGGTTTCCTCCCCGGCCGACGCCAGGGTCAGGTGCATCCTTCCACTCTGCCGGACGATGCCGATCCAGCTAGGCTTCACGCCGAACAGAGTAAGCCCCGCCCGCTGGCCATCGGTCATCCGGCCGATCTCGATCCGGGTCGTGATCCGGCTGCTCGGCCCCTGCAATATCTGGGTCAGCGTGTTGCGGGCGGTTACCAGATGGTCGGCGGGCAGGGCGTGGAGACGGAGGAAACCGGGGCGTGCCGTGAGGCTCCAGGCACGGTCGTCCGGGTTATGGTTCCATTCCCATTGTGGCCCCAGTTGCGCGCTGCCGAATGCGTCCGTGTCCTGGAGCCGATCCGTGCGTGCGGGCGATCCCGTGTCCGGCATGGCATGGTGCTCGACCGGCTGGCCGACATCACTGCCAGGGCGCAGGTCGCCGATCACCGGCCAGTCATCGACCCATTTGAGCGGTTCCAGATAGGTGATGCGGCCAAAGGCGCCGCTGCTGTTGAAGTGGATGAACCAGCCCTGGCCCGACGGCGTTTCGACCCAGCCGCCCTGATGCGGCCCCTGCAGCGCGCTGCTGCCCTGCGCCAGCACGGTTTTCGCTTCATAGGGGCCACGAATATCGCGCGCGCGCAGGGCGACCTGCGCGCCCTTCTCCACGCCGCCATAGGGCGCGAAGATATAATAATAGCCGTTGCGTTTGTAGAATTTGGGGCCTTCGAGGATCGGCAGCTTCTGCTTGTCCTCGACGATCACCGTTCCCCCATCGAGCACGCTCTTGCCGTCCGCGCTCATACGATGGAGGATCAATGGCCCGGCGCCATGGCGGGAATGGACCAGCCAGGCCTGGCCATCATCGTCCCAGAAGGGGCAGGGGTCTTCCAGCATCGGCTGGTCGATCACCTTGACCGGCGCGCTCCAGGGGCCTTCCGCCTTGCTGGCGGTGGCCATGAAGATGCCCTCGTCCGGCGTCGCCCAATAGACGTAGAACAGGCCGGCATGATGGCGGATCGAAGGCGCCCAGACGCCGCCGGCATAGCGGGTGCCGCCGATCGGCTTGGAAATCGCGTCGGTCAGGCTGTGGGGGCCGGGCATGTCATATTCGGGCGCGAACGGCAGGCGCGGCAAGACATGGCGAAGGATCGACCAGTGGACCAGGTCGCGGGAATGGAGGATCGGGATGCCGGGCGAGAAATGAAAGCTCGACGCCACCATATAATAATCTTGTCCGACGCGGATGACGTCGGGGTCGGAATAATCGGCGTAGAGAATGGGGTTGGCGTAAGTCGATGCGGACGAAATCGTCTTCGCCGCGGCGCCAGACCCGCAGATCAGAGAGGCAGCACACAACAGGCTTGTCAGCATTCCGCTTTGAAGCGGCATCACATATCCCTCCTATCGGCAAAGCTTTATAAAGGCGCGCTTTGCTCGTTGATCGACTGATTGTGCGTGGAAGAGTGCTGTAATGCAACAAATTTTAGATAGCGCTACCATTGTCTAGGTGCGTTTTCACAACGACCATTTGTTCGATCTAGATATGCTGCCAGTTTCGACCCATATCAGTCGCTCAGCATCCAATTTCACGCTCCCAGGTGCGGACCGGCAGCTTTCCCATTCTAGATGCCGAGACTGACCGAAACCTGCCGCTTGTTTAATTCCAATCGACTTAGTGTTTGCGCTTACGACACGGGGTACACTGGCTTATGGTCGGGCAAGCTCTACTGAATTGGTGCAATCCGATGACTGACCCGCCTTTGCCGACCGGCTATCGATTGTTCGAAGCGTTTTGGAAGCTTCTCCGCGGGAATCCCAAGCTTCGTTTCGCATCACTGTTAGTTCGCAGCGGCACGACTCTCGCAGCGGGTCCACCGCTCGTGCTGGCCTTGGCGACGCTGTTTACGGATGTGGCATTTCCTCGGCCGCCAGAAGCAATAGCGACTGCGCTAGCCATCGCCGCCCCCTTGTTGGGCGTAGTTCTGATCGGGCTCGGCATTTGGCTATTCGTGAAGCAAGACGACCCGCCGATCTTGGAGGACCATTTCGGTATCTGGATTGCCGACGGACAGACGTTCGAGATGGCCATGCGGACCGTGTTGGCCCATGAAAAGAAAGTGGTATCCTTCCCGGACTTCTCGCCTGAAGAATTAGCGCGGTTGGTGCGCAAGCAAGAACTTGAGGCACGCAGCAGCCTGATTGCTGCCGGCGCGCTTGGGGGACTCGTCGTCGGGCAGGTTCCGTTTCCGGACTATCATGTGATTGAGCACGAGACGACGATCGAAATCAGGAGGGCGCCGTGACCGTCGAAAAGAATTTCCCGAAGCCACCCGGTGGAAAGCTCGTATGTGAGGACGGTCAGTCCGCCGTCATCCGTATCAAGGGCGGAGAGATTACTGCATCCTGTCACAGCCCCGACCCGGGGGTGACCCTCTGGCGAAACGGACAGCTCACGCTCGAGGCCAAGAACTGGCTGCTTGGCGTCGTCAAGGATGAGTGGCGATCATTAAGCGCGCCTTTATCGTTCGACGATCAAGAGATCCTAGAGAGCCGCGTCTACGAGTTTCGTGGCCGTGATGGTCTAAATGTGCGGGTCGAGTTCAGTCCGCCCGAGGTTTCTAAGGGCCGGGGCGGCGGCGGAATGACTTTGGCGGGGTAGCGCCCCAAACCCCGGCATTCGACGTAACAACGTAAGCCTCGACGGAACCTGGCCTTGACGGTAATCGCTGAGTCGACGCAGCAGCGCTTGTACTTCCGGCCTGATCCGCATGGGGCCCTTCCTCCGTTGTCGACCCTTTGAAGACTTTCAGCTGCCAATTTCCGATGCCCAAGTGCGGTCCGTCCGCTAGGCGAGAATCGCATGGCCTGCGGGCGTCAGTTCAAGAGCACGTGGGCGGCGTGTCACGAGCTGGCCCGTCTGCGCTTCGGCATCGAGGTTGTACCGTTCGATGGCACGGTTCGACCCCTAGAGCCGCAGATGGCGGGCGACGCTGCGCTGTGGCGGGAGATCGCGATCCGCGAGGGACTAGCGGAGCCGGATCTCATCCGGCTTGCATCACCTTGGCATACCGATGCTGATCTGGGGCAGCCGGCCGAGGTCGTCGCAGAGGAACAAGGCCGGCGGCTTGGTTTCGCCGGATACCAACCCACCGCCGATGCGCTTTTCGCCCTGTTCAAGCGACTAGGCGTTGATAGACTGATTCCGTGACGGGCTGAGAGATCAGGCCAAAGTTTTCGGCGGCGGCGCCTCTTATGATACGCGCAGAGCCAGAATTCGGCTCCTCAGATACACACCAAATGCCATCTAATATGGCAAAATTTACGCGAGAAAATTACGCAAAATTGGCATTTATTGATCTATGTTACGGTAATGTCGAGATTACTTAACTTGCTATAAACCTCGATACGCCATGACCACACACTCTGAAGGGATGGGTCATGGGTTTTCTGGGGCGCTTGCGCGAAAATGAAGCTGGCAATGTGCTTGTCATGGTTGCAGCCGGATTTCTGCCACTTCTGGGCTTTATCGGTGGCGGCGTCGATATGGCGAGAATCTATCTGGTGAAGACCCGCCTGCAGCATGCTTGCGACGCAGGCGCGCTCGCTGGTCGCAAACAGATGGCAGGCGGAGCATGGGCGGCAAATAATGAAAAAGCCCGGACCACCGCTGAGGGCATTTTCAACATTAATTATGTGCCCGGCTCTTACGGCTCAAGCGAGCTGAACAAGCGTTTTTCTGAAAGTCAGGGGAAAGTATCCGGTTCGGCGTCCGTCATCATTCCCATGACGGTCATGGTTATTTTCGGTTACGGGACCAAGACGATTTCGGTCAATTGCGACGCCGAAATGCGCATCCCCAACACCGATGTCATGTTCGTCCTCGATACCACGGGTTCGATGGCTTCGGTCAATCCTGGCGATGGTGATACGAAGATCAATGGCCTTAAGCAGGCTGTAAAATGCTTCTATGAGGCTCTCGCAAAAATTGACACATCCGCCCAGTGCGGCAGCAACCCGACTGGCTATCGCAACAATGACGTACAGTTACGCTTCGGCTTCGTCCCATATTCTTCGAATGTAAATGTCGGGCGATTGCTACGCAACGACTGGATGGTCGACACCGCACTCTACCAATCACGCAAGGCTAAGACGACAGGCAATACCGACGTTGACGGATTCAAGGAGGGCACGGCGGAGGTCACGTCCACAGAACAAGTCCCCTACAGCATGAATTGGAGCGCGTGGGAAAATCACGGCACGGCTGGTGGCACGAGTTGCAACGGCCGGATCCCTGCCAATTCAATCGAAATGACGGGGCCCGAGAGTGCTCCCTATGCCCAGAGTACGACTGGTAGCGGTGCCAACCGGGTGGTGAGTTGGTCAACCAACCAGGATGGTCGCTACTACAATTATCAGGGTGTGATGGTGGGCGGAAAATGCCAGATACAACGGCGTTATATCAGCGGCTATTTGAAGCGGAACTATCAGCGGACCGATACGACCGGCTTCAAGGAATATGAATATGGTCAACTCAGCTTCGATGTTTCGGGGCTGAAGGCTGGGGCGGACGGTTGGAAGGCCAGCATTGTTGCTCCGGTCGGCCCCTATGGGCAGGCAGCTACCGTGGCTTGGGATGGCTGCGTCGAAGAGCGCCAGACCTATCAGAACACCGACGATAGCCCGGCAGGCGAATTCGCACCAATCCCATCGAATGCGTTCGACATGAACATCGACATGATACCTGATGGATCCGATGCCACTAAATGGAGGCCACTTCTGCCCGATCTGGTCTGGGGGCGCTACGACAGCAACGGCAACTGGACCGTTTCGAAGGTCAAGACCAGCTCAGATCTCAGTCGCAACTATACATATGCGTGCCCGACAGCTGCCTCCAAACTCAAGAGCTATCCATCGGCGAGCAGCTTTGAGTCTTATGTAAATACCCTCTACCCCAACGGCAACACCTATCATGACATAGGTTTGCTGTGGGGCGCGCGACTTATGTCGCCCACAGGAATCTTCGGACCGGAGAATGCCTTCACGCCCACGGGGGGCGAAATCGAACGGCATCTGGTTTTCATGACCGACGGCGACACGGTCACGAGCAACCAAGGCTATACGGCTCATGGCATTGCTTGGTGGGACAGGCGCCAGACCCGCAGCAATGCTGGGCCAGGCGCATCTCTCCTGACAGCTGTCGTGAATGAGCGCACGAAGGCTCTGTGTTCCGCAATCAAGTCCAAGAACATCACCTTGTGGGTGGTCTCATTTGGTAATGGCGTCAGCACGAACGCCCAGGCGCTGCTGCAGTCCTGTGCTTCGCCCAATCGCTATTATGTGGCAGCCAATAGCGCCACGCTGATCTCAAATTTTCAGCAGATCGCCGATGAAATCTCACAGCTGCGACTGACAAAATGAGTCGGCAACAAACTTCAAGATGCAGGATCCTGGCGGATCAATCCGGCGCCACAATTGTCGAGTTTGGCTTGGTATCGACGGTCTTTGTTACCACGCTCCTAGGCTTTTTGGACCTCGGACACAGCCTCTACATGCAGTCTGTTCTGCAAGGCGCAGTGCAGAAAAGTGCTAGAGACGCGACGCTGGAAAGTGGCAAGTCGGAAGCACGGCAGTCTCAACTTGATGCAACGGTACGCGAACGCGTCGAGCATTTGGCCGCGAACTCATCGGTTACTTTCTCGCGGCGATATTTCCGAGATTTCACAAAAGCGGCCCAAGCCACTGCAGAGCCCTTCCAGGACATCAACAACAATGGTCGCTGCGATGATGATGAACCGTTTCAGGACAATAATCACAATACGATATGGGACCGCGATGGCGGTGACAATGGACAAGGCGGCGCCAAGGACAATGTCGTATATACTGTCCAAATCACGTATTCACGCCTGTTCCCCATGGCGCGGCTCATAGGCATGTCCGAGATGGCAACCGTCGAAGCGCGGACGGTCCTGGGAAATCAGCCATTTGGTGAGCAGGGCAGCTATGGCTCGCCAACAGTCGGGCACTGCCCATGAAGCTACTGTCGCTGGTCATCAAGCTGCTAGAAAATAGTCGGGCAGTGGCAGCCGTGGAATTCGGTCTGGCTCTGCCGTTGATGTCGACGATAGCGCTGTCGGGAGCCGAACTGACCAACTTCGTGACGACCAAGATGCGCATCAGTCAATTGGCGCTTCATGTCGCGGACAATGCCGCGCGCATGGGTACTGGCACGGTTTTGGCCAACAAGCAGATCACGGAGGCGCAGATCAATGACCTGCTAACCGGTGCTGGGCTACAAAGTGGGCGGCTTGATCTCTTTGGCCATGGCCGCGTCATACTCAGCAGCATTGAGCCAATTGAGAATCCTAATCCTACCAATCGCTATCGAATAAGATGGCAGCGGTGCCGTGGGGCAAAGACCTGGCCCTCGTCGCAGGGCCGTGCAGGGGACAGCAACCTCTCTGGCGTAACGGTGGGAGGGCAAACCGCTACCGCGCCCGACGATGGCGCCCTCATGTTTGTCGAGATCGCCTATGACTATCAGCCTCTCATTGCGCGCCTGTTCGTGCCGCTAAGTCAAATCACTGCGACAGCCGCTATGACCGTCCGCGACCAGCGGGATTATGGGGGGGGGACCAACGGCATCTACAACAACGAAAATATGGTGCCGTCCACATGCTGAAGGAGCAGTCGGAAAATGGATAAGCTCATCTACCTGGCACTCGGCATTGGCGCCATCATAGTGGCAGCAAGTGACCAGGATGGCGAGAGCCAGCCGGGCAAGTCTTCGCCAACCATTGCCCCGGCAGCGGCAATGCACGAGCAGAGCCGAATGATTTTGCCTGCCAAGCCGAGTGGCAATGCGGTGCCTTCAGTGGCGAATGAGGAATATCTCGAGCCCGTAAACCCCATACCGGAAGCGGCAGACCTGGGAGGCAGAGTAATCCAGGACAGGTTTCAGTCGGACGGCTAGGCCACGTGCCTTCCCTTCCACACATATGATTTCAACTGCGCAGCAAACTGGTCAAAGAATATGGTTTTGCGTTCACCTCGTCCTCTCATGGCCACGCAAGCAGCTTTGACCGATGGGCAAGCCTCGCGCCTGCTTGAAAAATATGAAGAAAGCGGCGCGGGTTGGTTCTGGGAAACCGGCATTGATGGCTCACTGAATTATCTTAGCTCGAAAGTCTCGCGCGCCATGGCGGGAAGTGGCATTTCGCCCAAGAGCCTAACCGACCTCGTCGATAATGAAGCCAGCTTGGCAGAAGAGGCGTCCGAGCGGAGTCTGAGTTTCTACCTTACGTCGCGCTTGCCCTTTGAAGGATTGGTGCTCAAGTCCAAAGGCCAGCATGATGTATGGTGGTCAATCACCGGCGAACCAAGTCATGATGAAGTTGGACGATTTCGCGGTTTCGTAGGTTTCGCGCTGGATCTGACAGATCAGAAAAATTCAGAGATCAAACTGCTGCAGCTGGCGCGTTTTGATTCCCTAACCAATCTCGCCAACAGAGATACGATGCGGCAGGCGCTTGAAAATAGCATCATGTCGTCGGTGCATCGTAAGCATCGTTGCTCCACGATGATCTTGGACCTTGATCGCTTCAAATTCGTCAACGACACGTTTGGCCATCTTGTAGGCGATCAACTCCTGAAAAGCGTATCGGAGCGACTGGTCAAGATTATCGCCGGCAGGGGGCAGGTCGGGCGCCTTGGTGGCGACGAATTCCAAATAGTGTTCGCCGACATTTGTGAACAGGACAGGTTATCGTCGATCGCCATCGATATAATCCACAGTCTATCCCAGCCATACCTCATACAATCGCATCTGGTCACAATTGGCACGTCGATAGGGATTGCTATTTCGGATTACGATCAGCGATCAGCGATCGATATGGTGCGAGATGCCGATTTGGCTCTCTATTCAGCTAAAGCTGCCGGCAGGGGCGCCTATCGCTTCTTCGCGACGGAGATGCATGAGCAAGCGCTTTTAAGGCAGCAGATCGAAGAAGATATGCGCCGGGCAATAGAGCGAGGTGAGTTCCATCTTGTCTACCAACCCGTAGTGCACACTGTAACGGGCCATCTTGTTGGATTTGAGGCCCTGGTTCGCTGGACGCATCCAACACAAGGCATCATCTCTCCCGGAATCTTCATCCCAATTGCAGAGGAATCCGGAATTATCACCGAACTTGGTGAATGGGTTCTACGAAATGCTTGCCTGGAGGCATCGAAATGGCCTGAGAACATTTCAGTCGCTGTGAACATTTCACCAGTCCAGTTCTCAAGTCAGTCCCTTCCCTCTTTAGCTGCCAGTGCCATTGCGTATGCAGGAATATCAGCAAATAGGCTCGAGCTGGAAATCACAGAGGGAGCATTGCTCAATGATACGGCAAAGACGAGATCTGCTATTACGTCTCTCAAAATGCTGGGCGTTAAAATTTCTCTCGATGATTTTGGAACCGGATTTTCGAGCTTAGGATATCTAAAAAGCATTCCATTCGACAAAATTAAAATTGATCAATCCTTCGTAAAAGGAGCCACTGTACCTGGAAACAATAATGTCCATATCATCAAGGCTATAGTTGGCCTTGCAGGTGATCTTGGCATGGTCACGACTGCAGAAGGCGTAGAGACGGAAGATCAGCTTGCGCTCATTCGTGAGTTGGGCTGCACGCTCATTCAGGGATATATTTATGGACGGCCGATGGACGCGGCGGCCGCCTTGGAAAGAACAAAAAGCGAAACGGCAATTGCTGACGGATACATGGTTGACCGCGCGGAACGGCGAAGGATCATTCGGGCGGGACGTATCATTACCGATTCTGCAAATGAAGCCGTAAGGATGCGAAACCTCTCCCGCACGGGCGCGATGGTCGAAACGGATCTCAAATTGCAGGTCGATGACCATGTCTGGCTTGAAATAGGCATGCCCGCACCTCTTGAAGCGGTGGTGCGTTGGACGGAAAATGGCAGAGCAGGCGTAAAATTCATGCAGGCCATCAATCTGGATGAAGTCCTGCAGACAAAGTCCAAGAGTGAGTTCAGCACGTTTGTGCCGCAATATCTCTCGCAGCAGAGTGTAGCTCAATATGCCGACAAGGAAAGGCTAACCCCCAAGGCATTGCTACGTAGATAGCTATTACTGATAGAGAGGTTAAATCTGCACGCATTTCCGCAAGATTGCCTGCGAGTGAGTAGCCCCTAGTTTTCTAGACCCTTGCGTTTTGAAATTTGCTGCCGTTCGAACTGGGCGGTGACAGCACCCCGTTCCTGACCTGCTTGCGCACCGGGTTCACCACCATTCTATAGTGCACTGACGCCTCTTTCGAAATCGGCAGAAAAATTCCGGTTTGAACTGGGTGGAGGTGCGTGAATAAGTGGCTGCTGTCAGGCATTCATTTGGTGGCATGACCGTCTGGAAATTTGGTGAAGCGGATCTCAGAGCGCGTCGTCGGGAATGTCCGCAATCGTCGGACAACCTCCCGAAGCCGACCGTCGCAAATGTCCCATCCCTTGCCGTTAGCAGCCGGGCGGACCACTCCAAGCAACCGCCCGAAGCCAACTGCTCGCGCGTGTTGCATATTTTTGCGGTCGCCCAGACCACATCGCCAGGACGCGGGCGCGCGTTTCGATCTTTACATGACGATCACGAAAGCGCCTCTCGTCAACGCTGAGCCAGACAAAAAAAGGCCGATCAGAAGACCGGCCGATGAGTTTTAGGAGAGGATGCCTGAAAGGCAGGGCCTCTATGGTTGGGTAGCGCTGTCCTGCCAATTGACAAAGGCTGGAGTGTCAATCGGCGTGCAAACGGGACCCCCGATCGGCGCGCAAAAGGGACCCCTTTTCAAGGATGGCAGGAAGGTCGAGGAACGCGCCTTGCGCAGCGCGCGGCGTAGGGAGGGCGGAGCCCGA